>JAEVZM010000194.1 GCA_023392225.1 Pseudomonadota bacterium | reverse complement strand
GGATGATGGCGTCGAAGTCGAGGTCGCGGGCCATCACCACGATGTGCTCGTGCAGCTCGCGCTCCATAACGGCAAGGTCGCCGGCAGCGAAGACCTCGATCAGGAGGTCATGCTCGGCGAGGATGTCCGGCATCGACTTGCCGAGGGTGGCGAGGCCGCCGATGATCGTCACCTGCCGCGACAGGGACTCCCACAGCACCGAGAGCACCGGATTGCCGGAGAAGCGCACCAGGTCGCGATGGAAGGCGGCGTCGGCCAGCGCGAAGCCATAGGTATCGCCGCGCACCGCCATCAGCTCGATCTCGCTGCGGTCCTGCCGGAGGACGTCGAGCTCCTCCGGACCGTTCCGCCCGGCCTCGAGGGCGCGCCGCACGGCGAGGATCTCGAGCGTCGAGCGGACGTCGAGGATCTGCTCCAGCACCTCGTGGGTGACGTCCATCAGGCGGATGCCCTTGTAGGGCGAGCTGGTCACCACACCCTGGCTCTCGAGGATGCGCAGCGCCTCGCGGATCGGCACCCGGCTGATGCCGAGCGCCTTGACGAGATCCGCCTCGACGATGCGGTCGCCGGGCAGGATCACGCCGCGGCTGGCGCCGGAGATGATCGCCGATACGGCGTGGTCGACCATGGTGGTGGGGCGTGCCGCCTCCCACCGCGCCGCCGTGTCGCGACCCGTCGCCCCCTTCCGCTTCGATGAGTCCTGCCTTGGCATTGCCGCTCCAGCCGCCCGCGCGTGCAGATCGTATACGAAGCGCCGCCCGCGGCGGCAAGGATGCTCGGTGCCGGCCGGACCACGTGTCGCGGAACGGTTTATCCGGCGACCTGGACGAGGTAGGGCGGGCAACGCTCGGGCGGCAGGGGGCCGAGATTGCGGACGATCTCGATGTTCTGGGCGAGCGAGCGGCTCAGATGCGCCTCGAGCGCTCGCTTCGCCTTCGTCTTCTGGCCGGTGAGCACATGGTCGAAGATCTCGACATGCTCGCCGACCATCAGCGAGATGGTCGCCGAGTCGCGGTAGAGGTCGAAGGCATGATGGATTGCCACCAGCACCAGCTGGCTGCGCCGGATCGCCTCGCGGAGCTGCTGGTTGCGACAGCGCAGCACGATGTCGATGTGGAGGTCCCGCTCCAGGCGCTCGATGCGGTCGAGCGTGATCCGGGCGGAGGCGGTCTTCTGTACGCGCTCCAGCCGGTCGACGATCTCGGCGGCGGTGAGCTCGTCCATGACCTGCGCCAGCGCCACGGGCTCGAGCAGGCAGCGCATCTCGAAATGGTCGCGCAGCCCCGCCTCGGTCAGGCGGCCGGCATACCAGCGCTGGTTGACGTCCTGGGTGACCAGCCCGGTGCGCTCGAGCCGGGTCAGCACCTCATGGGCGACGGTGCGGCTGACCTGATGGTGCTCGGCGAGCGCGCTCTCGTTGACCTGGAATCGGCCGAAGGGCAGTGCGCCGGCGATCACGTGCTCGACGGCGGGGTAGATGCGCTCGCGGCGGTTCCGGACCTTGAGCCCGCTCGCGACCTCCTGCGGCAGCTGCAGCCCGGCCTCGTGCAGGTCGAGGCGGAGCGGCTCGGCTGCAGTATTGCCGACGAGATAGCCCCTGCCCTCGAAGTCGCGGAGCAGGCCCTCCTTCCGGAGGCGTTGCAGGGCTGACGCCGCCGGCACGCGGCTCGCCTGGAAGGCCCGGGCGACCGCCGCCTCGCCCAGCACCAGCCCGGGCGGCAGGCTGCCATCCGCGATGTGCGCGCGAAGCACGGCGTAGATCACCTCATAGAGCGGCGTCGCCATGCGCTCGGTCCCCGCGCCGCCTGGGCCGCTACCGGATGATGCGGGTGCAGCCCTCGACCCGCACCCGGTCGATCGCCTCCCAGTCCCAGGCGATGCCGAGGCCGGGCTCGTCGGACGGCACGGCACGCCCGTCGACGATCCGCATCTTCTCGGTGGTCAGGCTGTCGAGCTGCGGGATGTACTCGACCCACCGTCCATTCGGGACGGCTGCGGTCAGCGCCACATGCAGCTCCATGAGGAAATGCGGGCACACCGGAACGTTGAAGGCTTCGGCAAGGTGGGCGACCTTGAGCCATGGCGTGATGCCGCCGATGCGGGCCACGTCGACCTGGACGACGCTCGCCGCGTCGCGCTGCAGGTACTCGCGGAAGTGCTGGAGGCTGTAGATCGATTCGCCCACCGCCACCGGCAGCGTGGTCGACGCCGAGAGCCGGATGTGGCCGCCGAGATCCTCCGCCGGCAGCGGCTCCTCGTACCAGCCGAGGTCGAACGGCTCGTAGATCCGGGCGCGCCGGATGGCTTCGTCGACCGCGGCGCCCTGGTTGCCGTCGACGAAGATCTCGAAATCGTCGCCCACCGCCTCGCGCACCGCCGCGAGCCGCCGCGCGTCCTCCTTCGGCGGACGGCCGACCTTGATCTTGGAGCCGCCAAAGCCCTCGGCCTTGGCGCGCAGCGCATCCTCGACCAGCGCCTCGACCGGCAGCTGCAGCCAGCCGCCCTCGGTGGTGTAGAGCGGCACCGAGGACTGCGCCCCGCCCGCCTCGATGTGGAGCGGCTTGCCTGAGCGCCGCGAGCGCATGTCCCACAGCGCCGTGTCGATCGCGGCAAGTGCCAGCGAGGTGATGGCGCCGACCGCCGTGGCATGGGTGTGGAAGAAGAGCGACTTCCAGATCGCCTCGATCTCGGCCGGGTCGCGGCCGATCAGCTGCGGGGCGAGATTGCGGGCGAGCAGCTCGACCACCGCGTGGCCGCCGGTGCCGATCGTATAGGTGTAGCCGGTGCCGACGGCGCCGTCGTCGGCGGTGATGCGGACGAACGGCGTCTCCTGGCTGACGAAGGACTGGATCGCATCGACCCGCTTCACCTTCGGCACGAGGTCGACCATGAAGACCTCGACCTGCTCGATCCGCGCCATGACCCCCGTCCTCTCCGTTCCAAGCGGCTCAGGCCGCGTCTTCCTCGACCGCGTGGATGCGGTTCATGATTGCCTGGCTGGTCGTCTCGTAGCGATGGTCGTTGGGCACCTCGCCGACGATGCGGAAGCCATGCACCACCAGGATTCGGTCGGCGACGGCCACCATCTCGGGCATGTCGCTCGAGATCAGCAGCACAGAGACGCCGCCCGCGGCGATCTCGCCGATCAGCTCGTGGAGGTAGGTCTTGGTCTTGATGTCGATGCCGACGGTCGGCTCGTCGATGATCAAGATGTCGGCGTTGGCCGCCAGCCACTTGGCCATCGACACCTTCTGCTGGTTGCCGCCGGAAAGGTTGCCGACCGCCTGGTTCAGCGAGGGCGTCCGCACCTCCAGCCGATCGACGAAAGGCTGGACCGCACGGGTCTCGCGCCCCGGCGGGATCAGGCCGAGGAAGCCGGCGAGCCGCTGCCAGATGGTGATGGCGACGTTCTCCTTGACCGAATGGATGAGGATCAGGCCCTCGCCCTTCCGGTCCTCGCTGACATAGCCGATCCGCCAGGTGCGGAGCGCCTCGTGCATGTCGCGGATCTTCGCCGGCTGGCCGCGCACGGTGAGCGTGCCCTCGGTCACGCCGCCGCCGACCAGCGCCTTGACCAGCTCGCTCCGCCCGGCGCCGACGAGGCCATAGAGGCCGAGGATCTCGCCGCGATGCAGCTGGAACGAGACGTCGCGATGGCCGACATTGGTGGCGACGCCGCGCGCCTCCATCACCACGTCGCCGGTGTCGATGGTCCGCGGCTTGAGCTCGGCGATGCGCTCGTCGCGGCCGATCATCAGCGAGACCAGCTTGCCGCGGGTCATCTCCGCCATCGGCACGCCGACCGCGGCATTCTTGCCGTCGCGGAGCACCGTCACCCGGTCGGCGATCTCGAACACCTCCTCGAGCTTGTGGCTGACGAACAGCATCGCCACGCCCTCGGCACGGAGCTTCTTGAGCAGCGTGAACAGCGCCGCGGTCTCGTGCTCGGTGATCGAGGCGGTCGGCTCGTCGAGGAGGAGGATCTTGGCTTCCAGCGACAGCGCCTTGGCGATCTCGACGATCTGCATCTGGGCGACGGAGAGCGTGCGCACTTCCGCCCGCGTGTCGATGCCGCGATCGAGCAGGTCGAGATAGCGTCGCGCCTCGCGGTCGACCTCGGCATAGTCGATCAAGCCGTTCTTCGTCGGCAGCCGCTCGAGCGCGATGTTCTCGCCGACCGAGAACCGCGGCACGAGGTTGCGCTCCTGGTGGACGGCGCTGATGCCGGCGGCGATCGCGTCGCGCGGCGTGGCGAAGCGCACCTCCTTGCCATCGAGCATCACCCGGCCCTCGTCGGGCTGGTAGACGCCGGTGATGATCTTGATCAGCGTCGACTTGCCGGCGCCGTTCTCGCCCATGAGGGCATGGATCTCGCCGGGCCGCAGCTCCAGCGACACGCCGTCCAGCGCCCGCACGCCAGGGAAGGACTTGCTCGCATTCTCGACGGTGAGCTGCATCTTACGCCGTCCCCGTCCGCACCGCGCGCCAGCGGTTGAGCCACACGGCGGCGAGGATCAGCGCGCCGAGCAGGAACTGCACCCAGTAGGGATCGACCTTCGCCAGCACCATGCCGTTCTCGATGAGCGCGATCAGCACCACGGCGAACATCGTGCCGAGCACCGAGACGTAGCCGCCGGTGAGCGCCGCCCCGCCGATGATCGGCGCGGCGAAGGACAGCAGCAGCCAGTCGGTGCCGATGGTCGGCTGCGCCGAGCCGAGCTGGGCGACGGCGAGCACCGCCGCGCCGGCGGCGAGCGTGCCCGACAAGACATGGGCGAGCACGATGACCTTCTGCTCGGAGATGCCGGAAAGCCGCGCCGCCGTGGCGTTGCCGCCATAGGCGAGGAGCTGGCGGCCGGGCACCATGCGGGTGAAGAAGATCCCGAGCAGCACCGCCACGATCACCGGCGCGATGAGGAGATAGGGGAAGGCGCCGACCCGGCCCGAGCCGAAGGCGACCAGCGCCGGCGGCATGTTGTAGAACGGGATCGACTCGGTGATGCCGAGATTTATGCCGGTGAAGGCCGAGGCCGTCGCCAGCGTGATGATGAAGCCGTTGATGCCGGTCCTGACCGTCAGGACGCCGTTGCTCAGGCCGCCGAGCGCGCCGATCAGGAGCGCGATCGGCACGGCGAGGATCAGCGGGACGCCGAGCGCCTCGAGCATGCCGCCGAGCGAGATGGCGACGAGGCCGCCGAGCGCGCCGACCGCGATGTTCATCTGCCCGACGCCGAGCGTCACCATCTGCGCGAAGCCGACCAGCAGCGCCACGCAGAAGCTCCGCAGCATCACGTAGATATTGAACTCGGTGAGGAAGTTGGGGCTGAGCACGGCGAGCACCGCGCCGCCGATCACAATTGCGACGGCGAGGCCGGACCATTCGACGAGAAGCAGGCGACGGAGCATCAGCGCTGCCTCGCCGTGCGCCGCGCGGCGTAGACGCCGCGATAGCGGTCGATCATCACCGCGAGGAGGAGGATCAGCCCGAGGAAGAGCTGCAGCCAGAAATTGCCGATCTGCAGCACGAGGAGGCCGCTCCGGATGGTGGTGACGAGCGCCGCGCCGATCATGGTTCCGACCACCGCCACGACGCCGCCCGAGAGGAGCGTCCCGCCGAGCACCGGGCCGAGGAAGGAGGGCAGCAGCCACTCCTCGCCGCCGACCGAGGGCACGGCCGCGCCGAGCCGGGCGACCAACATCAGCGCGGCGCAGGCGGCGAGCAGCCCCGACAGTACGTGGCTGATCACGATCACCCGGTCGACCGGCACGCCCGACATCGCCGCGGCGCGGGCATTGGCGCCGGCGGCGAGGATCTGCCGGCCGAGCGAAGTGTAGCGGTAGAGGACGAACAGCGCCGCGCCGATGACGACGGCGATGACGAGGAGCGGCGACAGGAAGGTGCCGATCTTCAGCCGCCCGAAGGCGCCGAGCTCCGGCGGCAGCGCGCTGTAGGGCACCGCCTTGGTGAGGATCAGCATGCCGCCGAGATAGAGGCTGGCGCTCGCCAGCGTGATGATGAAGCTGTTGACGCCGGTCTTGACGATGGCGAAGCCGTTGAGGAAGCCGAGCAGCGCGCCGAGCCCGAGCGCGCCGGCGATCGCGACCGGGATCGGCAGGCCGAGGTCCTGGAGGAGGAACCCGGTGACCATCACCGCGCAGACCCCGATCGAGCCGACCGCGAGGTTCATGCCGCCGGTCGCCAGCACCACCATCTGCGAGAAGCCGATGACGATGTCGACGGCGAGCGAGCGGCCGACATTGAAGAGGTTGAACGGCGACAGGAAGCCCGGTGCCAGCGATGAGAACAGCACCCAGAAGGCGACCACGATCGCGAACAGGCCGATCTGCCCCGACGCGCCGCCGAGGCTGAAGCGGCGCCGGGCCGGCGCCTCGCGGAGTGCATCGTCGGTCATGGTCGGGCCGGCCGCGTCGGAGGGAAGGATCCGGGGCGGCGGGCGCCGCCCCGGACGAGGTCACGAGAGGAAAGCGGCGCCTACTCGCAGGAGAGATAGGTGTCCTTGAACTTGCCCTGGATCTCGGTGGTGATCTTCTTGAGATCGTCCTTGTAGGTGTCGAGATTGGCCTGGTTGATGACCAGCGTCCCGGAGTCGATGAACTTCTTGGTCTGCGGGGTCTCGCCCCACGGCGCGTCGTCCTTAACGGTGCAGCCGCCGCTCGCCATGATGTCCATCACGTAGGCGCCGATATAGCCCTGGCCGTAGGGGTTCTGCGCCATGGTGCCGGCGACGAAGCCGTCCTTGATCGCCTCGAGCACGATCGGATCGTCGTCGATGCCGATGAACTGGATGCGCTTGTCGCCGAGCGTGCGGAGCACCTTCGACGCGACCACCGACGGGATGTAGCCGGTGGCGATCATGCCGTCGATCTCGTCCTTCTGGGCGCCGATGAGGGCGTTGATCTTCTGGTCGGCGGCCTCCTGCGCGTCGGTGTCGGCGACGGTCTGGAGGAGCGTCACCGCGCCGTTCGTCTCGTCCACCGCCTTCTGCACCGCGTTGACGCGGAGCGTGGTGTTGGGGTCGACCAGCAGCCCGGCGAGATGGACGATGTTGCCCTTGCCGCCCATCGCCTCGATCAGCGCCTTGGTGCCGATATAGGCCGAGTTGTAGACGTCGGTGCCGAGGCAGAAGGAGACGTCGCTGGGGTCCTGCGTGCAGCCGGCGAGCGCGGCCGACGGGATGCCGGCCGAGGCGAGCTCGGCGACGGTCGAGTTGATGCCGACCGGGTCGGCCGGGAAGATGCCGAAGGCGTTGTAGCCTTGCGCGGCGAGCGACTCGAGCAGCTCGGTCTGGAGCGCGAGCTTCCACTCGGTCGGCACCTTGAAGTCGACGGTGGCGATGCCGAAGTCCTTCGCCGCGTCGGCCGCCGCCTGCTCCCAGGGCGCGAAATAGGGGTGCGGGCCGCCGGGGATGAGGGCGATCTTGTTGTCGGATGCGCTGGCCGCGCCGGCGGCCACGATGCCGGCGAGCACGGTGCCGCAGGCGAGCGCACGCACGAATGCGTTCTTCATGTCAGGTATCCTCCCTACGCGATGTTCCTCCGCCGCCACTGACGACGCATCGCTTGGGGGATGGTAGGCGAAAACGCATATCGCGTGCAATATGCGTTTTATGCTGCGGTGCGGTGGGAGCTTGAGCAGTACATTGAGCGGCGGAAGGTAGGTTCAGTCGTCCCTGCCCAAATCCTTCCTTCTCCATGCATCGAGAAAGACGGACACAGCTTTCGCAGCATCATCTGCACCACCCTTTTCCGCAACTGCCTCTATGCGTCTGCGGAGCAGGCTGCGGTCTAGTACCTTGTCGAGCGAGTCCACATTTACGTTCGTATCTCGCTTGGCCACCGTGTCGCCGAGACCGGACATTCCCATGCCTTGGCTCCACGAATACGAGGTGAAGGCCTTGGCAAAGACCGCGACCATCGCATCGTCCTTCAACTGCTTCTTCGCCCACTTCTTGACCTCCAGACCATCGTCGGCTGCGAGGCTGCGCCAACGAAACATGAGCCAAGCGAGGCGTTTTGAGGAAGCCGGGTCCCCCGATTTACTGGCCGCGCGCCATGCCAGTGTCATCGGTCAATTTATAGCAGAGGACGATTCTCTCAACCATTTTGTCACCTGATTTGTTGTTAGCGATTTCTGTATTACTTATATACGACGTCGATAAATTATGTATGCCGACAAGTAACTTATTTTTCCACCGTTGGCATAGAGCGTTATGCAATAGCTATAGTAATAAAAAAGCCTTCTACCAATTGTAGATACATTACAGGCTGCGTACTCCACATCACCTTTCCACTCATTGCTGACGTCAAATCGCCTGTCTGGCAATTCGACTAAATCGAATCCCTCACTCTTAAGTCTCTCAATCGATCTCTTCGCATCATCTCCGATAGATACTCCTACCATTAACTCCTTAGTAACATCGATCGACGACACGACTATTCCGTTCGGTTGCGCAGATAATTGTTCCTCCAATATAGAATCCAAATGCTCTACGAGATTCCAACTACTAACTTGAGAGTCGAAATCGTCGAGCATACTATTACCTGTTGCATCACCCAGATCGACAGGACAATAGAGCTGCAATTTATCTTTTGACGATACCGAGCAACTCTTTAGTATTGGCTGAATACTCTCGACGCTGCGCTCTTTCCCCTGTGCCGTCTCGGGAAGGCATGAGACATTGACAACTGAAATTTGCGCGATCGCGCAGGCCGTTTTCCAAAACAGGTCTGAAGGCATGAATACCACTATGGACGACCACATGTGGATTGCGCGGGGGACTCGAGTACATAGCAAGCGTAGGGCGGATTAGCGAAGCGTAATCCGCCGACTTCGGGGAGCCGCAGAAGGCCAGATGGCGGATTACGCCTCCGGCTGATCCGCCCTACTGTGCCTCCATCCATAGCAGCTACTGTAGTCGGCTCGCCCATCCGCCGATTGGATGTCGAGATCCGCTCGTCCCGTGTTGCTTGGGAGAACCATCCGCGACGCCGGCCGTTGGGGTCCGGCTCGGTGCCCCCGTGATAGGGTCGACGTGTGAACGTACCTCCGCTTCGGCCACACGCTCAGGGAACGAGGTGATGACGCGGCTTGCCGGAATGTCCTTGGCCCTGGCGATCCTGGCCCTGCTGCTGGTCGGGCCGGCCAGGGCCGCCGATGACGATGCCGTGACGCTCGACGCGGTGCTCGCGACAATCGCGCCGCCGCCTTCCGGCGAGGCGCTGAAACGAATCCCCGACCCGGGCCGAAAACTCCTCGCGCTGCGCGACTACGTGCGCGGCGGCCCAAAAATCGCCGATCGCTGGAGCTGGACCGCGGCGGAGATCGCGGCCTTCGAGGGCTCGCCCGAACAGCGCGCCCTCCTCGACGAGATCGCAGCCGTCGACGAGGACTTCGAGGCCGCGAACCCCGGCTACACGCTCTATGTCCACGGGACGGTCCGCAGCCTCGACGACCAGCTCGCGAGCTGGAACAGGAACGCCTCGGTCGGCGCGTGCGCGGAAGAGATTCTGTCGGCCTACGAGGCCGCGTTCGGCGAAGACGGGCTGGAGCCGGACAGGATCGATCCCGACGCGCTGGCCGACTGGCTGCGCAGTTTCGTCCCCGCGCAGCGCGCCAACCTCGCCGCGCCGGGACTGACCCGCCATGGCCGGGCCGGCGCCATCGACTTTCAGGTGATGAAGGACGGCAGCATCCATGCCGGCGCGGATTCGACGGAGGTCGAGACCGTCTGGCGGGCCGAGGGCTGGGACGAGAAATTGAAGGCGAGCATCGCGGCCGCCGGTCCGTCCTTCACGGGGCCGCTCACCAACCCCGACGAGCCCTGGCACTACGACTACGCCCCGGCACCTGCCGATGATTGAGCAGACGTAGGGCGGATTAGCGAAGCGTAATCCGCCGCCTTCCGGGGACCGCCTCGCGCCAAACGGCGGAACACGCCGGCCGTTATCCGACGACGTCCATGGAGCACCCCACCTCCTCATCCAGAGGTGCGAGGGCGTTAGCCCGTGCCTCGAAGGACGCACCGCGCGTCTCCAGCGCCGGGACGACGCAGCGCCCTTCCTTGCGTGCTTCGAGGGCCGCCGCTCCGCGCCGGCCACCTCAGCATGAGGAACGT
Organism: Pseudomonadota bacterium; assembly: GCA_023392225.1. GTDB lineage: Bacteria > Pseudomonadota > Alphaproteobacteria > Rhizobiales > Kaistiaceae > Bauldia. The sequence goes on along the minus strand of JAEVZM010000194.1, from coordinate 1,306 downwards.
GGGTGTCCGCAAACGGTCCGGCCGGCCGCCCCGGCACCGCCCCGCCTACCCGCTGCAAACGTCCGGATAGACCTTCATCGCATCGACGGCGAGGCTGATGACGTAGTCGTCCCGCCGGCTCGCCTGGTCGCGGTAGTCCCGGTCGAGCACCGTCCGGTAGTCCGTTCCGTCCCGCGACACGCCGTAGCGCACGGTGATCGGCGCGTCATCGGCAAACGTCACCAGCAGCCGGGTGTAGATGGTGGTGTCGGTCATCCGGCCCATCACGACGACGTCGTTGCCGGCGTCGTCCCTGAGGCAGAGGGTGCCGAGGGCGGGCAGTGCGTCGACCGCGCCGTCCGGCGTCAGGTACTTGGCAAGCCATATCGGCCCGGGCGCGGCGGTTGTCGCAACGTGCCTCCCCCAGCCGGCGTGCTGGGCGGCGGCTTCCGCCGCGGCTGTGCCCAGCGCGACGACGGCGGCGATGGTGGCGCCGAGGCCGCTCATCCCGGCGTGGCGCTTCCGGCGAGCGCATGCTCCGTCGTGCTCACGGGTCATCCTCTCCTCCCCTCATCCTCCGATTGAGCCAGCGTGAGCCTAGCAAGCGTAGGGCGGATTAGCGAAGCGTAATCCGCCGTCTTCCGCGAACCGTCACCGGACGGCGGATTACGCCTCCGGCACATCCGCCCTACCCGGTCCCCCCACAAATCCCGCCCGACTTTATCCCCGCCCCTGAATCCGGGCGTACACTTCGCCCGTCCCTTCCTGCCGGGGGGCGGCGCGCTGGTACCGGCGCCGGTCGTCGCGGGAGGGCATCGGCGCCCGCGCCGGCGGAATCCCGTTCTCCGTGGAGCCATCCCGGGATGCGGGTCCGGCCGCCGTCCCGGGGTGCCGTCCGGGATGCCCGCCGGCACTACGACCGGCTGTGCGGATCGCGCACCTTAAGGGCGTCGGACCAGTCCCGACCGGGAGACCTCCGGGCAACCGGATTGGGCCCGGGAGGGATGGTGGAGATGGCCGGTTCCTCGCGAGGAACCCCCGTCCGTCCGGCGGTCCGGAGAGCGGAACGGACGGCGACAAGTCGCTGGGCGGGCGCGCTGGCCGCGCCCTACTACCGGCCCTCCCCCGCGGAGGGCCAGCCGGGTGCAGCCTCGCGCGCCCGCCACCCCCGGCATCGCGCCGGGGCCGTGACTGACCCATGCCCCGGCCGCGATGCGGCGCGGGAACGATCCTCCGCACCTTCTCGCCACCGGCCTCCCTCGTATACGCTCTCCCCCATCAGGGAGGCGGAGCGGCGCATGCCGGGCGGTCGGGAGCGGTTCAAGGT
>JAEVZM010000186.1 GCA_023392225.1 Pseudomonadota bacterium | reverse complement strand
GGCCGGAAGACCGCGGGCCTCGCCGCTCCGTTCAATGGTCGTGCGCCATCGCATCGCACGACACGTCCGGGTTCATGTCCGCAAAGGTCCCGGACGGGTTCGGCTTCCAGGCCCAGACGTGAAGCTCGTAGAAGGCTGGAAGGCCGTAGCGGTTCGGCGCGCCGGTGAAGTTGAAGAGGTGGCCGTCGAGTTCCGCCGGTCCCTTCGTCGTGATGTACTCGACAGCGACCAGCGTCAGCGACCCGTCGGGACCGGGCTCGTACATCACCGCCTCGGGACGGCGGAGATCGACCGCCTCGTCCTCGATCAGCGCACCGTTCACGTAGTGGATTCCCATGGCGCCGCCGGCGACGCCGCTGGCGCAGGGGATCGGCGCATAGCCCTCGGCGAGGGCGACCGACACGTCCTTGAAGCGGTCATTGGCGCTGCGGACGTCGTCGGCGAGCGGGTTGGCTCCGGCAAGCGCAGCGCCGGCTGCGGACAGCAGGAAGGCGGCGAGCGCGAGTGCGCCCGTGGAGAGGTTCATAGTCATGATGTTTGTCTCCGGGAGACCCGCCCCCGGCCGTTCGCCGGCCGGCAAGGCGGTTGCCTCCGTGGCAGGGGGTGGGTGGAGGGTTGCCGTGCGGCCGCTCAGGCCGCCATCGGCATGATGGGGTCGTCCCGCACGACGACCGTCGTCGCGACGCGGAGGATGTTCTCGGCCGGCATGCCGACCCGGCGGGCGTGCTCGCGGATCGATTCCTCGTCCTTCGCGAGGTAGATGCACACCGTTCCGATGCGCCCGTCGGCCTCGTGGACGACATATGAGCGGATCCACTTGACCCGATCCGGCATCTCCTCGTTGCCGATGCGGGCGGACTTGGCCCCGGCGACTTCGAGCTCCTTGAGGTCGGCCCAGGCGCTGGGGCGGCGAATAACGTAGAGGTCCATGTGTTGTTTCCTTGGGTTGCGGTTCCCGGCATTGCTGCGCACCGCGCTGCAGCCGTCCGCCAACTGCTACCCAACCGCGAGACAGGGGTCCTTACCGACCCCTGATCTTGCTATGATCATCTCCTGAAACGGTGCATCGGAGTCCCTCCGCGGTGCGCGGCTACATCATCGGAACCCTTGAGATCGACGAGGCCTCGCGGCGATTGTCGATCGATGGGGTGGAGATCGCGGCACAGCCGCTCGTCTTCGCCTTCCTCGTCTACCTTCTGGCGAACGCCGACCGGGCGGTCTCCAAGGAGGAGCTGCTCACCGTGCTCTGGCCCGGGGTGCACGTCGCCGAGTCTTCGCTGCAGCGGGTGGCGAGCCTCGCTCGCGGCCTGCTGCGCCGGGCGGGCTCGGAGGAAGCCCTCGAGAGCGTGCAGCGCTTCGGCTACCGGCTGCGGCCCGGTAGCAATGGCGCCACCGCCGGCCCTGAACCGGCGCCGACGCTGGACGCTGCGCGGAGCGCCTGCTCGGCGAAGCGATGGCAGGACGCGGCCAGCCTGTTCGCCCGGGCGGCCGCCGAAGGCACGCCGCTCACACCGGCCGACCTCGACCTCTGGGGGCTTGCGCTCGAGTGCGCGGGGCGGCCATCGCTCGCCATCGAGCCGCTCACCCGCGCGCTGTCCGGCCATGCCGCCGAGGGCGACCGCCTCGCCGCCGCACGCCCGGCCCTCGCCCTGTCGCGCATCCATCTCGAGCGGGCAGAGTTCGACGTGGCCCGGGGCTGGCACGGCCGGGCCGGCGACCTCATCGGCGAGACGGAAGATGCGCCGGAGAAGGGGCTGTGGTTCTGGATGGGAAGTCGCCTCGCGGCAGCGGCGGGCGAGACGGAGCTCGCGCTGTCACTGGCCGACCGTGCCTACGGCATCGGGCGTGCCGTCCAGGATCCCGTGGTCGAGTCGCTTGGCCTGATCTATCGCGGCTTCTTCACGCTCTGCCTCGGCGACACGGCCCGCGGCATCGAGGACCAGAACCTTGCCGCCACGCTCGGCCTGTCGAGCGAGATCGACCCCGTCGTCGGCGGCACCATCTACTGCAACCTCCTGTGGGCCTGCCGGAACCTCGCCGACTGGACGCGGGCAAATCACTGGAGCGCCAATTACGAGCGCTGGTGCCGGGCGAGCGGCCTCGACAGCCTGACCGGATCATGCCGCCTCCATCGCGCCGAAGTGCTCGGCATCCAGGGCACGCTCGAAGAGGCCAAGCAGCTCGTGCTCTCGGCCATCGCCATGCTGGAGGACGACGCGCCCTGGGCCATCGGCGACGCCCTACGGGTGCTCGGCGACATCCATCTCGCCGCGGGCGACCTCGCCCTCGCCGAGGACGCCTATCACCGTGCGGTGGCCGTCGGCTGGAGCCCGCAGCCGGGCCTTGCCTTCCTCCAGCTCGAGCGCGGCGAGCCGGACGCCGCCATCCTCGGGCTCGAGCGTTGCCTCCAGGCCCGGAGCTGGCCCGCGCAGCAGCGACGCGGTCTGGTGCTCGCCAGTCTCGCCAAGATCGCGGCGCTCGCCGGCCGGCAGGATCGCGCGCGGGAGATCGTCGTGGAGCTGGAGACGAGCCCGGCGCGCTGGCCCATGGCCTCGATCCGGGCGCTGACCGCGGAGGCCCGCGCCGCGCTGCAGATCGCGGCAGGCGACACCGCCGCAGCCGTTTCCGAGTTGCAATCGGCCTGCGACCTCTGGAACGAGGCCGGCTCGGCGCTCAACGCCGCCGAGGCGCGGCTGTGGCTTGCCGAACAGCTCCTCGAAGAGGGCGATGCCGCCGGCGCCTCGATCGAGGTCAAGGCGGCTGCGATGATCGCCGAGCGGACCGGCTCCGGCCGCCTGCTGCGGCGATGCCGCGCGATCCGCGCGCAGCAGGGCGACGGCTGACGAGGGGCGTCTGGCCGATCCGCGCTATGGCGTCGCCGGTCGGCCCGGCACCGCCTCCCGCTCCGCCTCGACGTAGTCCGCCAGCTTCTGGAGGCACCCACCCCAGCCTTCGACGTGCTGGTCACGGTTGGCGGCCGTGGCGAAGCGCTCGTGGTGGACGCGGATCTCGGTCCCCTCGGCATGGTCGAGCAGCCGCACGTGCACCACCGAAGGGTCGGGCGGCTGGTTGCTCAGCTGCCAGGTATAGGCCAGCTCGCTCGGCGCCTCGACCTGCAGGAAGGTGCCGCTGATCCAGATCAGCTCGCCATCGGGGCCGAGATTGGCCAGCCGATAGGCGCCACCGACCCGGAGGTCGATCTCCGCCACCGGGCAGGTGAACGGCGGCGGCCCCCACCAGCGCCGGACCATGTCCGGCGTCGTCCAGGCCTCGAACACGGCCTCGCGGCTGGCCCGGACAATTCGCGAGACGCTGAGCTCGGTTGCCTTCACGCCTCGTCCTTCCGCCCCTCGACGAAGCCGGCGAAGCTGTCCAGCTGCCCGCTCCAGTACCCCTCGTAGGCGTCCATCCATCGGCTGGCATCCGCCAGCGCGTCGGCGCGCAGGACGCAACTCTGCACCGTGCCCTCCCGGCGCCGCTCGATCAGGCCGGCGTTCTCCAGCACGAACAGGTGCTTGGAGATGGCGTTCACCGACATGCCGTAGGGGCGGGCCAGCTCGTTGACGCGCGCCGGACCTTTCGCGAGGTCCGCCAGAAGCTGGCGGCGCGTTCGGTTGGCAAGGGCATGGAAGACCGCATCCAGGCGGTCTGCTTCGGCGGTCATGGGATCTTCATCAACCAAATGGTTGACGACCTCTCCTTCGTGGCGTAACGATCCTCACGATCATCAACCATTCGGTTGATGACTAACCCTGTCGGACGGTCTCGTCAACGCGGAAGCGACCCCCTTTCCGCGCACGGATGGGCCATGTCCGCCGCCAGCGCGGCTGGCGCAACACGAGGCGAGAGGACCAATGATCCTGAAGGACAAGACTATCTTGATCGTCGGCGGGAGTGGCGCGATCGGCGCGGCATGCGCGCGGGTATTCGCCCGGGAGGGCGCGCGCGTCGTCCTCGCCGGCCGGCATGTCCCGCGGCTCGAAGCCGTCGCGGCCGGAATCCGCGAGCGCGGCGGGCGGGCCGAGCCTTGTGCGTTCGACGCGCTCGATGCGCGGGCGACCACTGCCGCCATCGCCGGGCTCGCCGACCGCGTCGGCGAGATCGACGCCGCACTCAACGCCACCAGCTTCATGCACGACCAGGGGTCGCAGATCGAGGCGCTCGATCTCGCCGCCTTCATGCAGCCCATCGACACGTTTCTGCCCGCCCTCTTCAACGTCGCCAAGGCGGTGGTTCCCCACATGGGCAAGTCGCGCCAGGGCACCTTCCTGACGGTCTCGACGCCGGCCGGCCGGACAGCGCCACCGGGCCATCTCGGCTACAGCGTCACCTGTGCCGGCATCGAGGCCTTCACGCGCGTGCTCGCCGCCGAGCTCGGGCCGCGCAACATCCGCGCGCTCTGCCTCGGGCCGCACGCCATCTCGGACGCGCCGCAGGCCGGCTCCTACACCGCCGCGCTCTTCGCCCCGAAGGCAGCCGCGATGGGCTTGTCCGTGGCGGCGTGGCTCGACGCGGCCGCCGGGACCACGATGCTAGGCCGCCTGCCCACCCTCGAGGACGTCGCCGAGACGGCCGCCTTCCTCGTCTCCGACCGGGCGCGCGCGATGACGGCCAGCTACGTCAACCTGACGGCGGGAGCGATCCCCGAATAGACGGTCCCCGCAACGACCCTGCCCCTCCCCGCCATCCGGGGCTCCCCGCCCCATGGCGCAGGATCTGGTCGAGCGCAGGCTCCCCCGAGCTGTCCGCGGCGGCCCTATTCCGCCGCGACATCGCTGACGAAGGAGGCCCGCACTCGCGCGCCGGCCTCGCCCGGCATGTCGGCGGCGGCTTCCATCATCGCGATCAGCGTCAGGCAGAAATCCGGATCCGACGGATCGGCCTCCCCGAGGGCGGTGATCTGCTCGTCCGTCGTTCCTGCCGCGACCATCGCATCGATCAGGATGTCGTAGTCGGCGTCGCGCACCGGCTCGCGCCCCACCGGCGCCGCCATGGCATGTCCTATGGCATCGAACATCGCGCCGCCGTTGCGGGCGATGATGGCGGTGAACTCGGGCCCCGAGTCCACGATCGCGGAGGTGCCCTCGATGGCAAGCCGGTTGCAGAGCGGCCGCCCGCCCTTGGCGAGTGCGGCGCGATGCAGCTCCGTCAGCATCTGAAGGATCGTCGCGATGTCCTCGTCCGGCGCCTGGGTGAGGAGCGCGGCATGGCGTCGGCGGCTCGCCGCCACGTCCTCCGCCACGATTCCGCGGAGCGCTTCGGCGTCGAGGCCGTCGCGCGCCGCCTGTCCCAGCCGCGCGACCATCGCCTCGAACTCGGCGGGCAGCGCTGCCTGCATGGCGCGGAGCACCGGGCTCTCGAGCAGCTCCTTCCGGATCGCTTCCGGATCGCCCGGGCCGCCCGGCACGTAGACACCGCCGCGATAGTCGCCGGTGACGGCATTGGCAGCGACCAGCTCGTCCCGGGTCGGGAACCACATCTGGTCGTTCGGCACCGTCACGCCGCGGCGGACGAACGCGGGGTCGAAGCCGCTGTCGATCAACTGGCGCGCGAAGTCCGCCTGCATCGTCGTCAGGTCCTCCGGCTGCACGCCGGGGAACTCCGGCGAGTGCAGGCCGATCCGCCCGTACGGTCCGATCAGGCGCTCCCGGCCGGCAGCGAAGGCAATCACGCAGGCCGAGGCGCAGACATTGATGACAACCGTATCGAGGCCACGGCCCCGGATGATGCCGGCCACCCGCTCCGCTTCTCCCATCCGGCCGCCGGGACTGTCGAGAAATACCCGCACCAGACCGGGCGACATCCGCGTCAGCGCGTCGAGGTCGCGGCCGAGCCCGTACTTGAAGCCCCCCGAGATGACGACCGCCCTCCCTTCCTCCGCCAGCGTGACGGTGTAGTCCGGGATGGTCGGATCGCCCCGGAACGCCATCTTCGTCGCCTCGGTGATCTGCGGCACGCCCGAATTCGCGATGAGCAGGCAGAGCCGGACGATGCCGATCACCACCATCGTCTGCGCCGCGCGCGCCCAGAACGCACTGCGGCCTGCCGCCGTCCGGCGCCCGGCATGCCGGGTGGCGGAGCGCCACACGCC
>JAEVZM010000183.1 GCA_023392225.1 Pseudomonadota bacterium | reverse complement strand
TCTCGGGAACCTCGAAGGCCGCGTGCTCCCAGCCGAGATTGCGGCGGAGCCCGGCGAGCTCGTCGGCGCCGAGGGGCGAGCCGTGCACGATCGGCTTGCCCTCCTTGGTCGGCGCACCGAAGCCGATGCGGGTGCGGGCGGCGATCATCGTCGGCCGGTCGGAGTTCTTGGCGAAGGCCAGCGCCTCGTCGATCGCGGTCGGGTCATGCCCGTCGACGGCGATCGTCGTCCAGCCCGAGGCTTCGAAGCGCTTGCGCTGGTCGTCGGAGGTGGCGAGCGAGGTCGCCCCGTCGATGGTGGTGCCGTTGTCGTCGAAGATGACCGTGAGCTTGGCGAGCTTGAGATGCCCGGCGAGCGAGATTGCCTCCTGGCTCACGCCCTCCATCAGGCAGCCGTCACCGGCGAACACCCAGGTGCGGTGGTCGACCAGGTCGGCGCCGAACTCGGCACGGAGCAGCCGCTCGCCGATCGCCATGCCGACGGCCGTCGCAATGCCCTGCCCCAGCGGCCCGGTGGTGGTCTCGATGGCGGCGAAGTGGCCGTACTCGGGATGGGCCGCGGCACGGGAATGCGACTTGCGGAAGCGCTTCAGCTCGTCGAGCGTCACATCCTCGTAGCCCGTCAGGTGCAGGAGGCCGTAGAGCAGCATCGAGCCATGGCCGTTGGACAGCACGAAGCGGTCGCGGTCGGGCCAGCGCGGCGCCGCGGCGTCGTACTTCAGATGTCGGGTGAACAGCACCGTGGCGATGTCGGCCATGCCGAGCGGCATGCCGGGGTGCCCGGTCTTGGCTGCTTCAACAGCGTCGGCGGCGAGAAAGCGAAGGGCGTGCGCCATCTCCCGGGTTTGGGGGTCTGGGGCGGGAGAGGTCATTGCCGGCACGTCCTTGGTCCTCCACTCGTCATGGCATCTTGTTGGCGGGCGCACTGTAAGCATCTGAGCAGACAATTTGCAACAAAGACTATTATTGCAAATATTTGCGTGATACCATCCGCCCTTCGAACCGCCCCACGGTCCCTCTCCTGGAGCAGCCGCGCATGCCCCGTCCTCACCGTGATCTCGAGCGCATACTCCACATTGCCCGGCTCCACTACGAGGACCGCCTGACCCAGGCCGAGATCGCGGCCAAGCTGTCGCTCTCGGTCTCCACGGTGAGCCGCTACCTGCGCCAGGCCTCGGTGCTCGGGCTCGTCGAGATCCGCGTGACATCGAGCGCCTATCGCGACTTCGCCATCGAGGCGGAGCTGGCCGACCACTTCCCCCTGGTCTCGGCCTGCGTGGTGCGCAGCGCCGGATCGGCCGCCGCCACTGAGCGCCTCCTTGCCACCGCGGCCGCCCGCGCGCTCGACGAGCTCGTCACTGCCCACGCGGTGATCGGCGTCTCGAACGGCCGCACGCTTGCCGCCATGGCCAGCGAGGCGCGGCGGGCGCGCACGGCCGACATCGACGTCGTGACCCTGATCGGCGGCATCGGCCGCGCCGAATCGTCATCCCAGACCGGGGAGATCTGCCGGACGCTGGCCGAGCGCCTTGGCGGCCGGGCCTGGATCCTGCCGGTGCCGGCGGTGGTGGATTCGCCCGATGTCTCGGCCGCACTGCGCGGCACGCAGGCCGCGGCCGAGCTGTTCTCGCTGACCCGGCGGCTGACGGTCGCCGCCTTCGGCATCGGCGCCATGGTCCCGGGCTCCTCGACCTTCCAGCATGGCCTCTTCGGCGACGATCACCTCGCCGCCATGGCGAAACGCGGTGCGGTCGGCTCGATCTGCGCCCGCTTCTATGATGCCGACGGCGTCGTGCTCCACTCGGCGATGGACGCCTGCACCCTGTCGATCGAGCTCGACCAGCTCGCCCGGGTGCCGGCCCGCTTCGGCGTCGCCTTCGGAACCGACAAGGTCGCAGCGATTCATGCCGCGGTGCACGGCGGGCTGGTCAATCACCTCGCCACCGACAGCGAGACCGCGGCGGCACTGATCGCCCTTGCCGCCCCTGCGGAGCGGCGCCGGCCAAGCCGGGGACAACCGAAACCGGCGTAGGTCAGCGCGGCGCTCAGCGCCGGCCGAACAGACGCTCGATATCGCCGAGCTTAAGCGTGATGAAGGTCGGCCGGCCGTGATTGCACTCGCTGGCATTCGGCGTCGCCTCGATCTCGCGGAGGAGCGCATCCATCTCCGCCGGCTTGAGCCGGCGTCCGGCGCGGACCGAGCCGTGGCAGGCCATGCGCGAGGCGACCGCGTCGAGCCGGTCGCGGAGCGCATCCGAGCGCTCCCACTCGGCGAACTCCTCGGCGAGGTCGCGGACCAGCCCCGCCGCATCGACCTGCCCGAGCAGCGACGGCGTCTCCCGGACCGCGACGGCACCGGGGCCGAAGGGCTCGATCACCAGCCCCAGGGCCTCCAGCTCCTCCGCCCGCTCGGCGAGCCGGGCGACATCGTCGGGCGGCAGGTCGACCACGTCCGGGATGAGGAGAATCTGGCGGGCGACGCCGCTGTCGACATAGGCCTTCTTGAGGCGCTCATAGACCAGGCGCTCGTGCGCCGCGTGCTGGTCGACGATGAC
>JAEVZM010000168.1 GCA_023392225.1 Pseudomonadota bacterium | reverse complement strand
CGAGAGCTCGATCTTGTCGGTGCCGGGCTGGAAGTCCCTGATCGTGTCGACGTTGTCGGGACCGAGCCGGTCGTCGAAGATGAAGGTGTCCGCGTCCTTGCCGCCCTTGAGGATGTCGTTGCCGAGGCCGCCGTCGAGAGCGTCCTTGCCCCGGCCGCCGAAGAGCGTGTCGTCGCCGCGACCGCCGAACAGGGTGTCGCCGCCCTTCCGGCCCTGGACCGTGTCGTCGCCGGAGCGGGCCTGGACCCAGTCGCCGGTGGCGCTGCCCTTCATGCTGTTGGCGCCGGCCCCGCCAAGCTTGGTCGAGAGCTCGAACACCTTGGCGTAGGTGGCGTCGAAATAGGCCGACTTGTTCTGGCCCTTGCTGCTCGCCGGCTGGAGCGAGGCGTCATAGGCCTTGGCCCAGCCGCTCGACGGCGCCCAGATGTTGAGGTGGAGCGCCATGTCCTTCTTCGGCACGTGGTCCTTCTCGACACGCACCACCTTGCCGTCGACCAGCCAGCGCACCTGGTTGGGCAGCCATTCGATCCGGTAGGTGTGATAGTCGGTCAGCGGCGAGGAGATCGGCACGAACTTGACGTGCCCGGCGCCGAGCGGCTCGCTGGCATAGACGTTGGTCTGGATCTGCTGGTTGCCGGCGTAGAGGTCGTTGGACAGGGCCTCCCAGTCGATCTCGTCGTGGTTCTTGGCGTCGCCGGCGAATGTGAAGATGCCGCCGACCACGCCCTTCGGCACGTTGACGAACTTCGCCTTCACCTCGAAGGCGACACCCTTGTCCTTGTTGAGCCCGAACTTCTGCCTGGTGATGATCTCGGAGCCGAGAAACGTCTGGTGCTTGGTGTCGCTCGGATTGTAGGTGTCGAGCTCGAGCCGGACGGCGCCGTTCTTGGCTTCGGGCAGGTTCTGGCGCTGCTGGGTCCGGCCGTAGAAGGATGGATTGTTGTTGGCCTGCCAGTGGTTGTAGTCCCACTTGCCCGTGCTCAGCGGCCCATCGAAGGTGTCGCTGAACAGCGTCCTGGTCGTCCCGATCTGATCGCCCAATGCAGTGCCTCCCCAGCCCATCGAAACCGATGCCGGGCGGAGCCTAGCGAAGCATGGCAGCGATCACACGCAAAAATACGGCGACGCCGGGCGATACACCCTACTGCGCGATCGACTGGGATGCGGCGGCTGCTCCGGCGGGATACTGGGGCCGCGGCCGGGGCAGCGGGATACTGACCTCACCGCCGCCGGAGGCAGGTGCGGCCGATGCCGTGGCGGTGCCCGCACCGGGGAGCGCGGAGTCGGCGCCGCCGGTGAACACCTTGACCGGCGGCATGGTCACGAAGCGCGGGCCGAGCGAGGCGACGGTCGTCTCGGCCTCGCCCTTTGCCCGGCTCTTGCCGCAGATCTCCTCGTAGAGATTGGCTGGCGGCTGCGGCGAGGGCTGCTTGCGGAAATTGGCGAGGTTCTGGCCGAGCATGCCGCCGAGGCCGCCGTTGAAGCCCTTGTCGAGAAGGCCCGCGGCGGTGACGGCCCGCTGGGTGGCCGAGCTTTCGCCCAGCACCACGGCGATGAGGGTCCGGCCGTTCTTGGTGGCGCTGGCGACGACGTTGAAGCCGGCGGCGCAGATGAAGCCGGTCTTCATGCCGTTGGCGCCGCGATAGTGGTCGACCAGCGTGTTGTAGTTGCGCAGCACCTTGTTGCCGGCCTGGATGGCCGGGATCCGGAAGTAGTCGCGGTACTCGGGAAACTGCATCCAGATGGCGCGGGCGAGGACGGCGAGGTCGCGCGCCGTCGAGTACTGGCCCTCCGCCGGCAGGCCGTTGGGATTGCGGTAGCTGGTGCCGTTCATGCCGAGGCGCTGCGCCGTGGCGTTCATCATCTTGACGAAGTTCGCCTCGCTGCCGCCGACCGTCTCGCCGAGGGCGATGGCGATGTCGTTGGCCGAGCGCACCAGCATCATCTTGAGGGCGTTGTCGACCGTCACCACCGTGCCGGGCTTGTAGCCCATCTTCGACGGTGGCTCCTTGGCGGCGTTGGCCGAGATCACGACCGGCGAGGTCAGCTTGAGCTGGCCCGCCTTCAGCGCCTGGAAGACCAGATAGGCGGTCATCACCTTGGTCACCGAGGCCGGCGCCCAGCGCCGGTCGGAATTGTCGTGGGCGAGCACCGTACCCTTGCCGACGTCGACCACGATGTAGGCGGGATCGGTCGCCGCCCGGGCCGAGAGGCCCGCGAGCACAAACGAGATCGCAGCGATCAGGAGGGTCCGTCGCACCGTGTTTTCTGCCTCAGCCTCAGGGGCGAACCGCGACGCCCCCGCCCGCCCGTGTCTCTTCTCTTCTAACCACAGGCCCATGAATTTGGCAAAGTGCGGGCGCCGGTGCCCGCCGGCGCGGCCGGCAGGCGGGCGGGCCTGTCCTGGCACGATGATTGCGTGCAAAATGGCGCCCCAGCGTGGGCGAGAGATGCCCGAGGGCAGGGGGGAGAACGCACAAGCGCATGCCATGCGTCGCCGCAGAACCGCCTGAGGC
>JAEVZM010000046.1 GCA_023392225.1 Pseudomonadota bacterium | reverse complement strand
TAGACCAGGATGCCGACGCCGAGAATGACCGCCGCGGCGGCGACCACCGCAACGAGGCGCATCGCGGTCGAGCGGCGGGGCCGCTCGTCGCGGGCACTGCGCTTCGGCGCGCGCTCCCGGGCGGGCGGCTCGTCGGCGAAGCGCTCGGGGTCGACGGGGGCACGCACCTCCTCGACCAGCGGGCGGGCGCGGCGGCGTGCGTGGAGCGGCGGCTCGGGTGGAACCTCGACGGCCTCCCACTCGGCGACCACGTCGCCGGGAAAGTCGGCCCGCGTCTCGTCATAGCCGTCGAGCGGCTCCTCCTCGCGCAGACGCGAGTAGGTGACGATCGGCTTCGACCCGCCGGGCAACTTCCGCTGGGGGCGGTTTTCTCTCGACAATGAAGGCTTCCCCGAATCCAATGCTCCGAGTTCACCACAACAGCCGAATGCGGACCTTTCATGGCTGAACTCAGCCCGATATATGGCATTCCGTGTGCCGCGGCGAAAGTGCACTTGGCGCCATCTTTCCGGCCAAGATCCGCGGCATCGCGTCCACTGTCACAGGCCCCGACCCGATAGGACGGACAAGGACCACCATGACCCATCGACCGCTGTTTCCGACCCGTCGCTCGGCGCTCGCCGGGCTGGCCGGTGCCGCCGCCGGCGCGCTCCTCGTGCGGCCCGCTTTCGCCGAGCTCGGCGCCGAGGCCCGCAAGCTGAAGCCGGGCGATTACCTCTGGCAGCCGGAGCTGCAGAAGCGCGGCCCGGTGTCGATCATCGTCTCGATCAAGGAACAACTGCTCCACGTCCACCGGCGGGGCGTGCGGATCGGCGTCGCCACGGTCTCGACCGGCAAGAAGGGCCACGAGACCCCGCTCGGCGTGTTCACCATCCTCCAGAAGCGCGAGGAGCACGTCTCTAACATCTACAATGCCGAGATGCCCTTCATGCAGCGCCTGACCTGGACAGGCATCGCGCTCCATGCCGGCGCGCTGCCGGGCTATCCGGCCTCGCATGGCTGCGTGCGCTTGCCGCTCAAGTTCGCCGAGCTCCTGTTCGGGGCAACCCGGCTGGGGACGCCGGTGGTCATCGCCAACCGCTTCAGCGACCCGACCCCGGTGGTGAGCTCGACCGTCGCCGGACGGGCGTTCGACCGGTCGGCGCTCGGCGCGATGTCCGGCCGCACCCGGGCGTATCTCGACGGCGAGCCCGAGCCGCGTCCGGTCACTTCGGTGCTGGTGTCGCGGAAGGACGGCCACGTCATCGTCATGGAGAACGGCGCGATCGTCGCCGAGGGCACGGCCACGATCACCGGCGGCGACCAGCCGTTCGCCTCCGAGGTGTTCGTGCTCAACGGCATCGGCCCCGATGGCAGTGACCTCAGCTGGGAGGCGATCGGCTACGGCGCCGACGAGGCCGGGGCCGGCACCACAGTCGCCGGCGACGTGATGGACCGCATCGCGGGGCCCGAGAACGTCGCCAACGCCATCGCCGAGCGGCTGGCACCGGGCATGATCCTCCTCGTCACCGACGAGTCCATCGGCGCCGAGACCCGCAGCGACGGCGACTTCGTGGTGATGACCGCTGAGGACGTAGCGCCCTAGCTAAGCCACCGGCGGCAGGTGGACCTGCACCGTGTCGGGGTCGCCGGGGAGGGTAGGGAAGCGGCGGAGCACCTCCGGATCGTGGCCGGGGATGATGTGGTCCGGCCCGTCGGCGAGCCGCTCGCAGAGGGCGTAGCCGTCGAGCACTTCGCCGAGGTCCTTGTAGATCCAGAACGGGCTGCGCTTGCGGATATTGTACCAGAAGTGTGCGGCGTCGCTGGCAAGGACGACGGCGCCGCGCGCGGTCGGCACGCGCACCACCTGCATGCCGCCCGAATGGCCGCCGACGCGGTGGACCGTGATGCCCGGCGCGACCTCACCGGTGCCGTCGTGGAAGGCGACGCGGCCGGCGAAGACGTGCTCGACGGCGGTGGTCACATGCTCGACGTCGAAGACGAAATTCATGCGCGTGTGGCCCATGCAGCGGCCGGTGCAGTAGGCCATCTCGTCGTCCTGGAGATGGAAGCGCGCCTTCGGGAACTCCGCCCAGTGGCCGGCATGGTCCCAGTGCATGTGGCTGAGGATCACGTCCTCGACGTCCTCGGCCGCGATGCCGGCGGTGCGGAGCGCGTCGATCGGCGAGCGGAGCCAGGTCCGGCCGCGGCGCGCCCCGCTCGCCCGGTCGAAGCCGGTATCGAGCACGATGGTGCGGCCGCCGCCGCGGATCGCCCAGACGAAGAAGTCGAGCGGCATCGGCGCATCGTGGTCCTCGGGGAAGGTCAGCACGTCGCGCTGCGTGCGCTCGGCGAGATGCGCGTAGCGGAGCGCCAGGATCTCGTAGTGCGGTGTCGTGGTCATGCCTGCCTCGCCCCTCCCGGTCGGTGACGGCTTTCGTAGGCGAGGGGGCGGGGCGAGGGCAAGCGGCGGCGAAAGGCAACCGAGCACAGCATGAGATCGTCCGAAGGTAGCTGAACTGGATATTGCAACACCAGATTGCCTAGTCGCTGCAGCTCGCGTAGATTGACGCCTTTCCGGGGGAGGCGGGGCGATGGCGCATTCAATTGTTCTGCGGAAATTCGCCGTTCGGATGCTGGGGATTGCCATCCTGCTCGTGGTTGCACTCGCAGCGGCCGGTCCAGCGGCTTTGGCGGCCGAGACGGGCAACGGGACGCCGCAGCCGGCCGTCTCCGGCCAGCAGCCCGATGCGGAGAAGCCGAACGAGCCGCCCTCGACCGCTGCCGCAGACACAAATCAGGACGGACCACCGCGCGCGACGGGCAGAGTGCCGGGCGGGGGCCAGGTCGTCACGCTCTCCGGACTCCTGACGAGTGCCGACAAGCCTGGGGAGCCGCCCTACCTCACCTACAAGACGCCGTTCGAGTTCTTCCTCACGGCCTTGACCGCCGGGATCGGCATCTTCCTGGTGCTGGTGCTGGCCTGGATGGCACGGAAGACCGGGATCACCGAGGAGTTCGTCCGCGCGTTCATGGTCGTCACCATCGTCTTCGGAGCGCTGTTCCTCGTGGTGGCAGGATATTCCGACGAGCAGACCGCGCCGGTCTTCGGGCTGCTCGGTACGATCATCGGCTACATCTTCGGTCGCTATCAGAGCGCCGCAACGAAGCCGGACGACGGCGGGCCGCCGCCACCACCCCCCGGCGATGGGGGCATAAAGCCCGATCCGCAGCCGGTTGGCCCAAAGCCGAATCCCGCCGCGACCTGAGGCGACCCCGCAAACCGTTCGCGACATCGGAGGGACATGGACATGAAGGCAGGCATCGTGGTGCAGATCGTCATGGCCGGGCTCGCTTGTGCCGCCGCCGGCTCCGCCACCGGCCAGGAGAGGTTCTCGAGCGACACGGTGCTGGCTTTTCCCCTCCCCGATGGAGGCGGCTATCTCGTGCTGCCGCGGAATCTCGGCGGCACGGAACTGCGTGGCCAGCAGACCGATGATTTCGTTCCGTGGACGTGGAACGAGGTGGCAGCCTATCCCAAGGGGATGGGTGATATGGGTAACGGATGCATCAGTCTCGTTGCCGACCCCGTCATCGGCGCGCAGCGGGTCGGGGTCATCAACGCCACCGACAAAGCCGTCAAGTTCTCGGTGGAGCAGGGCGGCACGAAGACCGTGCACGCCCTCGCCGGGCGCGAGATCGTGACCCTCGACCTGCCCCCCGGATCGTCGCTCAAGGCGAGCATTTCCACGCGCGATCACTACGAGACCGCGGAGCTCGTGGCGGGGACCTTGTACGAGGTGAAAGGCAACGACGAGGACCGGTGGATCTTCGCCAAACGGTAGCCGGTCCCTCGCGTCTGTGGCGGGCGCGCCCGTCGAGCGCGCCGATCCTGTGCTAGCCTCCGCGGCGACGTCGCGGCGCGGAGGGAACGACCATGGCCTATGAGCTCTACTACTGGGGCGAGATCGAGGGACGGGGCGAGTTCGTGCGGCTCGCGCTCGAGGAGGCCGGGACGCCCTATGTCGACGTGGCGCGGGAGAAGGGGACCGGGGCGCTGATGGCGCTGTGGCGGAGCCCGGAGGTGACGACGCCGTCCTTCGCGCCGCCGATCCTCGTCCACGGCAAGCGGGTGATCGGCCAGACCGCCAACATCCTCCTCTATCTCGGCGCGCGCCACGACCTTGCGCCGAAGGCCGAGGCGCAGCGCCTCTGGACCAACCAGATCCAGCTCACCATCGCGGACTTCGTGACCGAGGTGCACGACGTGCATCACCCGGTCGGGGCCGCCTTCTACTACGAGGACCAGAAGCGCGAGGCGAAGCGGCGGGCGAAGTGGTTCCGCGACGAGCGGCTTGGCCAGTTCCTCGGCTGGTTCGAGACGATCCTCGACCGCAATCCGCGCGGTGCGAAGTTCCTCGTCGGCGCCAGGCTCAGCTATGCCGACCTGTCGCTGTTCCAGATGGTCGCGGGGCTGCGCTATGCCTTCCCGAAGGCGATGGCGCGGGTGGAGACGGCGGGCCCCGGCGTCATCGCGCTGCACGACCGGGTCGCGGCGCGGCCGCGGATCAGGGCCTATCTCGACAGTCCGCGCCGCATCCCGCTCAACGAGCAGGGCATCTTCCGCCACTATCCCGAACTCGACGGCTAGCCATGCGCCGGCCCGCGGTCGGCCATGCGGCAACGGGCATGCTGGGCACGCCCGGGGCGCTTTGAGAATCACCGGGGCCGTGGTATTCGCACCCGCCAACTCAAACGACGCAATCCCAGACGTAGCGGCCCGCGGAACTTCCGCCGGCGCAATCGTCGCATATCCCGAGGAGTTGGCGATGGCGCGAATGGTGGAACTGAACGGGGCACGCGAGGCGCTGGCCTTCGACGACGTGCTCCTGACCCCCGGATACTCGACGGTGCTGCCCGGCGAGGCCGACGTCCGGACCCGGCTGACGCGCTCGATCTCGCTCAACCTGCCGATCCTCTCCGCCGCGATGGACACGGTCACCGAAGGCCGCCTCGCCATCGCCATGGCCCAGGCCGGCGGCATGGGCGTCATCCACCGCAACCTCACCCCGGACGAGCAGGCCGAGCAGGTGCGGCAGGTGAAGAAGTTCGAATCCGGCATGGTGGTGAACCCGCTCACCATCCATCCCGACGCGACGCTCGCCGACGCGCTCGACCTGATGAAGGTTCACAACATCTCCGGCATCCCGGTGGTCGAGCGGAACGGCGTGCTGGTCGGCATCCTCACCAACCGCGACGTGCGCTTCGCCTCCGACCCGGCGCAGAGGGTGTCGGAGCTGATGACCAAGGACCGGCTGATCACGGTCCGCGAGACGGTCGAGCAGGACGAGGCCAAGCGGCTCCTCCACCAGTACCGGATCGAGAAGCTGCTCGTGGTCGACGACGACAACCGCTGCGTCGGCCTGATCACCGTCAAGGACATGGAGAAGAGCCGGCTCAACCCGAACGCCACCAAGGACGAGCAGGGGCGCCTCCGGGTCGCGGCGGCGTCGAGCGTCGGCGAGGACGGCTTCGCCCGCGCCGAGCGGCTGATCGACGCCGAGGTGGACCTGGTGGTGATCGACACCGCCCACGGCCATTCCGAGCGGGTGCTGTCGCAGGTGCGCCGGGTCAAGGCGCTGTCGAACCGCGTGCAGGTGATCGCCGGCAACGTCGCCACCGCCGACGGCGCCCTGGCGTTGATCGACGCGGGCGCCGATGCGGTCAAGGTCGGCATCGGCCCGGGCTCGATCTGCACCACCCGCATCGTCGCCGGCGTCGGCGTGCCGCAGCTCTCGGCCATCATGGACG
>JAEVZM010000720.1 GCA_023392225.1 Pseudomonadota bacterium | reverse complement strand
GGTCCATGCCTGGCGGGGCAGCTACAGGCCCGACCGGATCGTCGCCTATGCCGGCGGCCCGGTGGCGGTGGCGGCCGACAAGGTGGATGCCGGCGAGGCCGCGTTCCGCAGCGGCGACGCCTGGTACGCGCTCGCCTATGAGTGCGAGCTGACGCCGGACCACGCCACCGTCACCGCCTTCGCTTTCACGGTGGGCGACCTCGTACCTCAACAGGAATGGGAGGAGCGGAACCTGCCGGACCCGGCGCTCGACCGCGACTGAGCCACCCCCTTGCGGCACTGCAAAAGAGGTTCCATATTGAGCGCTCCCGCAACGAACGAAAGGAGGTGATCCAGTGTCTCATTGTCACTCGCCGCAGAAGGCGGCCACGACCTGGATCCTCGCCCGCCGCGAGGTCCTCGCCTCCTAAGCGGGGCAGGTTTGGTCACGCCGCCGTCACAAGCGGTACGACAATGGAAGGGCCGTCCCGGATACCGGGGCGGCCCTTCGATTTTTCGGCACGCGGCGCCGCCGGACTAGACCTTGGTCCAGACGGCGCCCTTCCGCGACGACTTCACCGCCGCCTCGATGAACTGCATGCCGAGGAGGCCGTCCTCGACGGTCGGGAAGTAGACGTCCGGGTCGACCGGCCTGCCCGCGCGCCGCGCCCGAAGTGCCCGGGCGATCTCGGTGTAGAGCGCCGCGAAACCTTCGAGATAGCCTTCGGGCAGTCCGGCCGGGACCCGCGTGAGGCGACTGGCCGCCGGTCCCGAGCCATGGCCGGCGCGGGTGATGAGCCGGGTCGGCTCGCCATAGGCCGAGTGCCACAGATAGTTCGGATCCTCCTGCTTCCACTCGAGCCCGCCCTTCGAGCCGTAGACGCGGAGCATCAGCCCGTTCTCCCGGCCGACCGCGATCTGGCTGGCCCAGAGCATCCCCTTGGCGCCGCCCTTCCAGCGGAGGAGGATGCTGTCATTGTCGTCGAGCCGGCGCCCTTTCACCATCGTCGACAGCTCGGCGCAGAGTGAGTCGAGCGTCAGCCCGGTGACGAAGCAGGCGGCATTGTAGGCATGGGTGCCGATGTCGCCGATGGTGCCACCGGCCCCAGACTGCTTCGGGTCGGTCCGCCAGGCGGCCTGCTTCGAGCCTTGCTTCTCGATCGGGTTGGTCAGCCAGTCCTGCGCGTACTCGGCCTGCACCACGCGGATGTCGCCGATGACGCCCTGCTGCACCATCTCGCGCGCCTGCCGGAGCATCGGATAGGCGGTGTAGTTGTGGGTGACGGCGAAGAGGAGGCCGGTCTTCTTGGTCAGCGCGACGAGGTCCTTGGCTTCCTTGACCGTGAGGGTCATCGGCTTGTCGCAGATGACGTTGATGCCGGCCTTGAGGAAGGCCTTCGCCACCGGGTAGTGCATGTGGTTCGGCGTCACGATCGACACCGCCTCGATGCCGTCCGGCCGCTTCGATTCCTTTTCGGCCATCTCCTCGTAGGAGCGGTAGGAGCGTGCCGGGTCGAGGCCGAGCTCCCGGCCGGAGTCGATGGCGCGTTTGGGGCTGGAAGACAGCGCCCCGGCGACCAGCTCGTACTGGTCGTCCATCCGCGCCGCCAGCCGATGCACGGCGCCGATGAAGGCCCCCTGCCCGCCGCCGACCATGCCATAGCGAATCCGCTCGCCCTCGACCGCGTCGCTCCGTCCTTGAACCATGTCAGTCCTCCCTGTGAAGATCCTGCTGCCGGGCACTTCCCCGGCCCCACTAACCTATGGGGGAAGCCGTCGGCGCGCCTCCCCCGAAGCGCGCCCTGGCCCCATGGCGGCAGGTCCGGGCGATCCGCCCGGTTCGTCCGGGCTGTCGTGTTTGGTGGTCCGGCCGGGCCTCAGAAGCCCATCTGCTTCCGGCCGAGCTCGGTCAGGTCGTCGAGCGTCGCCCGGCCCTTGAAGTCGACCTCGAAGTCCATCGGCGCGAAGTCGGGCGCCGAGCGGCCGGCGAGGAACGCCTCCTTCTGGCGTGGCAGGTAGGCGCGGTTCTTGGGGCAGTCGGGCGCCGAGCCGATGTAGATGACGCTCGCATAGTCCTTGCCGGCATGCTCGTCGGCGACCGCGTGGCAGATGTCGGTGTGCCACCAGACGGTGTCGCCCGGCATCACTTCCGGAATCGGGATCTGCGCAGCGAGGAGGTCGGCATGCCATTCCGGGCTGACGCCGAGCGCGCGACCGGGGGCGGCGCCGCACAGGTCGTCCTGCGGCACGTCGGACTGGAGCGCCCGGAGCAGCACGTAGGAGATGCCCTCGGCGATCGGGATGAGCTGGAGCGTGCCATCCTTCGGCCCCTGGCGGGTGAGCGCCGTCCAGCCCTGGTAGGTGCGGAACATGTGGCAGACCGAGGCCGACGGAATCTCCTCGGTCTCGAGCCGGTGACGGCCGTCGAAGGGGTCGTAGCCGCGCCAGTCGCCGGCGAAGACCCGCTCGTAGACCCGCTGGTAGCCGGGGTCGATCCAGCGCTCGATCGTGCCGGCATCCATGTGCGGCGAGAGGCCGAGGGTGCGGTCGCCAGGCTGGCGGCGGCGGACGCGGTCGGCATAGGTGCACTGGATGTCGGGGTCGAAGGCGCCCTCGTGCTTCCACAGCCGGTCGAGGAAGCCGCGGGTGGCAGCAAGGCTCTCGCCCTGGCGGGCGTTCACCTGCGGCTTCGACCAGTAGAGATTGAAGATCTGCGGCTTGCCGGCCTTGAGCTGGGAGAAGTACTTGTCGAGGCTGCGCTTCTCGATCTCCTTCTCCTCGTAGCGGTTGTCGTCGATATAGGCGCCGAGCTCGGCGAACCAGTCGCGGGCCTGGGCTTCCGGATAGACGCCGCGCACGATCGCGCAACCGGTCCTGCGGATCGCCGCCTTGACGTCGTCGCCGACCCTGCCGTCGCGGATGTCGGCATAGGCGATCTCGGGGATGACCGGCCGGCCCGCGGCGGTGTCGGCCTGGATTCGGTCGGCGGCGCGGCGGATGTAGTCGGTGACCTCGGCGAAGGCCCTGTCGAGTGCGGCGCGGCGCGGCGCCATGGCCTCCTTGAACGCGACGATCTGGTCGCGGACGTCGAACGGGTTGTCTGCGGTTTCAGGGTGCATCATCGCCTTTGTCCTCCCGGTTGGCTGCTCCACTGGTAGCGTCGACGTTTCGGGGAATGTTGGCGGGACGCGGCGACTTCTGATACTGGAATTGCGTGAGGTTCACTTCGAGGCTGATCGAGCGTCAGACGCGATGCGCCCGCACTACGAGAAGGTGACCATCCCCGAGGACGCCTCCTGGGCCTCGCTCGACCGCCGGCTCGACGATGGCATCCCGTTCGAGTGGCACTACCACCCCGAGTTCGAGCTGACCCTGACGCTGAACAGCCGCGGCCAACGCTATATCGGCGACTCGGTCGCCGCCTATGACGATGGCGACCTCGTGCTGCTCGGCCCGAACCTGCCGCACACCTGGTGCTCGGCGGAGCGGATCGACGGCCGCCGGCCGCACAATGCCCTGGTCATGTGGTTCACCGAGGCCTGGGCCGATGGCCTCGTACGGCCGCTGGTCGAGATGCGGAGCGTGGCGGCGCTGCTCGAGCGTGCCGGCCGCGGCATCGTCTTCTCGGCGGCGACCTCGAGAGCCGTGCGGCCGCGCATCGAGGCGATGCCGCAGCTGCCGCCGGCCGAGCGGCTGGTGGCGCTGATCGGGCTGCTGGCGGCGCTTGCCGAGGATGCTGGCGCGGCGCCGATCACCAGCCCCGCCTCCCGCCGGATGGCGGCGCCGACGCCGGACCGGGCGCGGATCGAGCGGGTCCTCGACCACATCCACGAGCACTATCGCGAGCCGATCGCCATCGAGACGCTTGCCGAGCTCGCCTGCCTCAGCCCCTCGGGCTTCCACCGGCTCTTCATGCGCCACACGCGGCTGACCGCCTCGGGCTACATCGCCGAGCTCCGCATCGGCCGGGCCTGCGCCCTCCTCGTCAACACCGACCAGCCGATCGCCCACATCGCCGACGCCGCCGGCTACCGCAGCCTCGCCAACTTCAACCGCCAGTTCCGCGCCGCCCGCGGCATGACCCCGCGCGCCTTCCGGCGGAGCTTCGGCTGACGGCAGGCGTTCCGGCAGATGTCTCGCCAGCGTCCAACGCCGGTGTCGTCGGGGCTCATCAGTGCCGATCAAAGCATGATATGCATCGACGCGAGCGCGCCGGCGCTCCTCAATCCGTAGCTGCCATCCGAGACATGCCGTCCAAGAACGCCACGGACAAACGCCGCAGCCGCGCTTCGCGGAAGCAGCGGATCCGCTCACTGAAAAGCCGGCTGAAGATCCGCGATGCGCAGCTCGAATCGCTCCGTGCCCGGTTCCGCGCCTGGAACCAGGAGATGCCGGACAGCGAAAGTGACGCGAACGATGACGGCAGGGCGTTACGGCTCTCGGGCGCGCCCATCCCCTCGCTCTATTTCGAGACGCACGAGCCCGCGGCCGTCGATGCCCTCGCAACCGACCTTGCGGCGTTCTCCTGCCGAGGCTGGGTCCAGCAGCGGCCGAGGCACGTCGCCGGCCTCATCCAATGCCCCGAGACCCTGCGCGAGGCCGTGATCGCCGCGATCGGCGGCGCCGGCATCACCACCCTGGCCGCGCCGCAATTTGAACCCGGACTGAGGATCCTCCGCCCGGCGACCCGCAGCACACTCGATGAAAGGCCCGTCGGCCCCGGGACGGACCTGGTCGGCGGCGGCATCGGCCTGACGCAGCTCGGCGCGGTCCGGGGATGGGCCGTCGACTTCGCCGCGCCGGCGGTGCCGGTGACGGTCCGCATTGCCATCGACGGCGAGGTGATCGCCGAGGTGCCGGCCGATGGGCCGCGCCAGGATGTCGCCGAGGGCGGCTTTGGCACCGGCCGGAACGGCTTTCTGGCGCCGCTGCCCCGGACCCGGTTCGACGGCCGGGAGGTCGAGATCTCGTTCGACGTCGCGGGACGTGAGGTGAGGGGCGACACCAGGATACGCCGCCGGCTTCCGCTGCTCCCCACGCTCGCGGCCCGTCCGTGGGTCGGCGCATCGGGCGCGCCGGAGGAGGCGGTCCGCCAGGCGACGATGGCGATGGAGGACGGCTGGCGGGCGCGGCTGGCGGCGATGCTGGACGGGCTGCCGGCGGAAGCGATGTTCCGCGACTGGGGCGTGGCGGAGGGGTTCGCGCGGCGCGGCCTGCCGTTCCGGACCTGCGAGGAGCGGATGCTCGCCCGACGGGCCCAGTGGTTCCTCGACCAGCCGTGCTCGCGCGGCGACGCCTGCTGCAAGCACGACAAGGGCCGCGCGTGGGAGCCGGCGGAGGCGAAGGCGGCCTGCCCGCTCTGGCCCCGCCACTTCGCCTCGAAGGCGTTCACCAAGCGCTACGCCGAGAGCCTCGGCATCCGCGTCCCCCGCACCTTCGCCGCGACCGACACACCGGAGACGGTGCTGCCGACGATGGCGGACCGCTACGTCATGAAGCCGGAGGACGACAGCGGCCACGGCCTCTTCCTGATGCATGACGGCGTCAACCTGTTCGACCGGCGGCCGACCGGGACCGAGGCGCTCCTCGAGGCGCTTGCGACCTACCGCGCTCGCCGGGGCGAGCACCGGTTCCTGTTCGAGGAGCTGGTCGTCCAGGAGGGCGTCGACCCCGCCGCGCCGGTCGTCCCCCTCGACTACAAGCTGCACGTCTTCGGCGGACGGGTCCGGATCATCCACATCGACGACCGCAACCGGTTCGATTCGCCCGACCCGCTGTTTCGCCAGCAGTCCTGGTACACGCGCGACTGGGACCTCGCCCCGGTGCGGATGCGCGAGCATGGCTTCGAGGGCGAGCGGCTCGCGGCGCCGCGCTGCGCGGCCGAGATGATCCGCCTCGCCGAGGCCATCGGCCGCGATGCCCGGGCCTATGTCCGCGTCGACTTCTACGCCACCGACGACGGCCCGGTGCTCGGCGAGATCACCCCGCTCAGCTTCGGCGGCGTCGGCTTCACCGCGGCCGGCGACGCGCTGCTGTCGTGGTGGCTCGAGGTGTTCGAGCCCGACCTCGACCCGCGCACGGCCCCGACGACGCCGGACGCGCCTCAGGCCGGCTCGTAGACCTCGGCGACGCGGACCGCCGCCGGCGCCGTCAGCATCGCGCCGGCATTCTCCTTGAGCCAGGGCCGGAGCTTCTCGGCCGCCGCGTTGGCCTCCTCCTCGGAGCGCCAGACGGTGAGCGAGCCGTATTCGCCGGCCACCGCGTCGAAGATCAGGTAGGTGGCGCCGACGAAACCGGGAAGCGTGCGGTTGAGCGCGAGGCTGGCATCGGCGAGGGCCGTCGCCTGGTCGCGCATGCCGGGCCCGAGCGACATCGTCACGAGGCGGGCGTGCATGGCATTCCTCCCTGAAGCGGCCGTTCTGGACGAAGCCACCCTTGGCCACGCGCGGCCTGCGGACCGGAGTGTCCTCCCCTCCGGCCGGCGACGCAAGTACTTTGCATGCAATTTCGGATGCATGTCCGGCGGCCGGTGCCGGACCCCGGGCAGGCGGCAACGATCCCGCGCCGCGTCGCGGCCGGGCTGTGGGTGGTTTGGTCCCCCGCCGAGACGAGGGGGTGGCGGGTGCCGCAGCGGCACCGGGTCAGATCTATTTTCAGGCGCCGTTCGGGCACCCGCCGCGGCGACTTCTGGGCCTCGATCTCCCGCGCTCCGGACCGGGAGGAAGACGGGAGCGGTGATCACCGCCCTTGCCGTCATGACCGTCCCACCCCGCGTTCCGCGGTTCGGGGACTGCCCTCCCGCCCTTAAGGCCAGCGACCCTGGCAGCCGGTCGTAATGCCGGCGGGCGGACTTGCCGAGGCCTCCCGGGACATCCGGAC
>JAEVZM010000647.1 GCA_023392225.1 Pseudomonadota bacterium | reverse complement strand
ACGATGGCCATCGGGTTCATCATCAACGACATCACCAACCCGATGCACTCCAACGTCTTCAAGGGGGCGGAGGCGGAGCTGCGACCGCACGGCTATACGCTCCATCTCGTCAATACCGGCGGCGAGCCGCAGCGCGAGGCGGCGGCGATCGACATGCTCCAGCGCGGGCGGGTCGACGGGCTGATGATGACCATCAATTCCGAGCAGGATGCCGCATGCCGGGCGCGGCTCGCCCACCTCAGGGTGCCGGGGGTGCTGCTCGACCGCGAGCTGCCGGTGAACATCGACTCCGTCATGACCGACCACGCCTCCGGCATGCGCCAGGCGGTCGACTACCTGATCGGCCTCGGCCATCGCCGCATCGCCCTGATCACCGCCGGAACCGACATCTGGCCCGGCCGGGAACGGAAGCGCGGCTTCGTCGAAGCCTTCGCCGAACGCGGCCTGCCCTGCCCCGAAGACCTGATCCGCGCCCGGCATCTCTCGGCCGCCTATGGCCAGCGCGAGACCTCGACGCTGCTCCGCGCTGCCGATCCGCCCACCGCGATCATCGCCGGCGGCAACCAGATCCTCGTCGGCGTGCTGCGCGCGATCCAGCAGCAGCCCGCGACCAGCGCCCGCGACGTCTCGGTGATCACCTGCGACCGGACCGACCTCGCCACCACCTATCCCGGGCCGCTGACCCTGATCGACCGCGACATGGAGGCGATCGGCCGGACGGCGGCCGAGCTGCTGCTCGAGCGGATCACCGAGAAGTCGCTCGACCCGCCGCGGCGGGTCACCTTCCCGACGACGCTGATCCTCGGCCATTCCTGCGCACCGGTGCCGGCGCGCTGAGCCCCAGGCCGGCTTACCCCAGAACGGCCTTCGCCTTCGCAACCACGCGCCCCTCGGCGCTCGCCACGAAAGAGAGATCGTCACCGGACTGCTGCGCCGTGATGCGGAGCGGCTCGTTGGCGAAAGCCGGCCCAACGCCGCGGAACGAGAATGTGGCAAGGCGGTTGGCCCCAAGCGTCCGCGCAGCAAGGTCGAGGCACAGCGTCGCCGTCAGCGGCGCATGCACCACGATGCCGGGATAGAGCTCGACCCGGGTAGCGTAGGGCTGGTCGTAGTGGATGCGATGGCCGTTGAAGGTGATCGCCGAATAGCGGAACAGCATCACCGGATCCGGCACGACAAGGCGCTCGAAATCGGCCGGTGCGTCCGCCGCCGGGTCGGTGTCGGCGGGGCGCCGATAGGGCTGGACGTCGCGATAGACGATGGTCTGGCGCTCCTCGATCCGCGTCTCGCCCGCGACGACGTAGGTGCGATCGACGCCGACGAAGACCAGCGGCCCGGTCGACCCCACCTTGGCCTCGACCGAAGCCACCCGCGAACCCCGTTCGACCGTCTCGCCGATGCGGAGCGGCGCGATGAAGCGGACCTCGCTCGCCGCCCACATCCGGCGCGGCAGGTCGATCGGCGGCAGGAAGCCGCCGCGCCGCGGGTGACCGTCGACCCCGATCCCCGCCATCGGGACGCGGGCCGGGGCGAGCAGCCAGTGGACCCCTTGCGGCGCCTCGGCACCGGGCGCGAGATCATGCGACGTATCGAGCGTTGCCGCGAAGCCATCGACCATGGCCGGCGTCAGCGTGTCCGTTGCCGTCTCGCTCCGCCCGATCCAGTCCGTCCAGCCCTCGTCCATCACACCACCTCACGCGTCCGGCCGGGCGCCCTGGGAACCGGCAAGAGCTCGACACGTTAGCCATCGAGCCAAATCGTTTGGAGAACCGCGATGCCCACCCCGCAAGAACTCGAGAGGCAATTCTGGAAGACCCTCAAATCCGACATGACCCTCATGCTCGGCCTCGTCGACGCCGAGGAGAGCCACACGCGCCCGATGACGGCGATGGTCGAGGACGATGACGGCCCGATCTGGTTCTTCACCGCGCGCGACACCTCGATCGTCGACGCGCTTGCCGAGGGCGGCCGGGCGATCGCGACGTTCGCTTCCAAGAACCACGGCCTCTTCGCGGCCATCCATGGCGACCTCGTGGTCGACAACGACCGCGCGGTGATCGATCGCCTGTGGAACCCGTTCATCGCCGCCTGGTACGAGGGCGGCAAGGATGACCCGAAGCTGGTTCTGCTGCGCCTCGATCCCGACCACGCCCAGATCTGGGAGAACGCCTCGAGCCTTCTGGCCGGAATCAAGCTGCTGCTCGGGCGCGACCCCAAGAAGGACTATCGGGACAAGGTCGCCGAGGTCGACCTGAGCGACGGCGTCCCGGGCTGACGCGCTTACCGCCGCCATCCTCAAGGGCCCGCCACGGTACCGGCGTCATGAAGCCGGCCGATCTTGCGCTCGCTGATCCCGAGGCTCGCAAGGATTTCGTCGGTATGCTCGCCGAGACGGGGTGCGGGCGTCGGCGGCACCCGGTCCTCGCCGTCGAAGGCGAGGGGCGAGGCGGGCGTCCGGTAGGCGACCCCGCCGGGATGCGCGACGGTCGCGAACAGGCCGTCAACGGTGACACGGGGGTCCGCGGCCGCGAGCTCCCGGAACGACTGGTACGGCCCGAAGGAAACGCCGGTGCCGGCCAGCACCACGGCGATCTCGGCGAGCGATCGCGCCGCGAACCACGGCGCCAGCAAGGCGGCGATGCCGTCCCGCGCGGCGTAGCGGCCGGCCTCGGTATCGAGGTCGATGCCGCTTTGCGCCGCGAGCATGGCGAGCTCCGCGTCGAGGCCGGTCACCGCCTTCAACGCCGCCCACTGCTTCGGTGTCAGCGCCACCACCATGACCCGCCGACCGTCCTGCGTGACGAAGTCGCGGCCGAAGGCGCCGTAGAGGTCGTTCCCCGCCTTGCCGCCGTCGTCGAGCCCGAGCTCGCCCTGCGCCATCCGGCCCAGCGCCGCGGTGATGGCGAAAGCGACGTCGGACAGGGCGAGCTGCACCAGCCCGCCCGCCCCGGTCCGCGCCCGGCGGCGCTCGGCGGCGAGCAGCCCGACCGCGGCATGGAGCCCGGCCGCCACGTCCCAGGCCGGCAACACGCTGTTGACCGGGCCGTCGTGGTCGCGCGGGCCCGTGATGTCGGGAAAGCCGGTCGCGGGGTGGACCGTGTAGTCGATGGCACTCGAGCCGTCGCGATTGCCGGTCAGCGACACCATGATCAGATCGTCGCGATGTCGCCTCAGCGCCTCGTAGGACAGCCAGCCACCCGCCGGCAGGTTGGTGAGGAAGATGCCGGCCTCCGGCCCGGGCCGCGCGATCAGCCGGGTGACGATCTCCCGTCCTTCCGGCGTCTTGAGGTCGACCGCCAGCGAGCGCTTGCCCTTGTTGAGGCCCTGCCAGAACAGGCTGTTGCCGGCCCGGTCGAGCGGCCAGCGCCGCGCGTCGAGCCCGCCGCCGATCGGATCGAAGCGGATCACGTCGGCGCCGAGCTGGGCCAGCGTCATGCCGGTGAGCGGCACGGCGACGAAGGCCGAGCCCTCGACGATGCTGAGGCCGGAGAGGATGCCGGTGGTCATGGAGAGCTTGTTACCCGAAACACCGGCGCTTGGGGATCATCCGCATCCTGAAAGATCAGCTGTCGCTGGCCCGCGCCAATGCCCGGCTGCGCTGCCACTTGACCAGCTGGTCGAGGACGACGGCGATGACGATGACCGCGCCAGTGACGAAGGTGCTCCAGGTCGCGTCGATACCGAAGAAGATGAGGCCGCTCGAGATGACCTGGATGATGAGCATGCCGATCACGGCGCCGATCACGGTGCCGTAGCCGCCGGAGAGCGGCGTGCCGCCGATGATCACCGCCGCGACCACCACCAGCACGAAGTCGGAACCCTCGTTCGGGTCGATGGCGCCGCGAAAGCCGATGAACATGACGCCCGCCAGGCCGCAGATCGCGCCCATCAGCACCAGCGTCTGAAGCCGCACCATCGCATTGGAGATGCCGGCGAGCTCCGCGGCCTCCGGGTTGCTGCCCACCGCCTGGACGCGATAGCCGAACTTGGTGCGGTGGAGGACGAAGTGCATGACGATGGCGAGCGCGACGAACACCAGCGCCGCCACCGGAATGATCCCGAAGACCTTGGTCGTGATTGCCGTGAAGAAACTCGTCGACTGGTCCGGCGGGACCACGGCACGGCCGCCGTTCACGACCAGCGACAGCCCCTGGAACATCGAGTAGGTGCCGAGCGTGACGATGATCGCAGGCAACCGGAGCCCGACGGCCAGCAAGCCGTTGAACAGGCCAAGTGCCGCGCCGAAGGCGACGCCGAGGAAGGCGGCGATCCACGGATCGACGCCGGCCACCATCAGGAGGCCAGAGAAGACGGCGGAGAAATTGAAGATCCAGCCGACCGACAGGTCGATCTCGCGGATCGCCAGCAGGTAGACCATGCCGATCGCCAGCATGCCCTGGAAGGTGGTGTGGCCGAGGATGGTGAGCAGGTTGAGCGGGTTGAGGAAGCGAGGGCGCGCCACGCCGATGATGATGATCAGCACCAGGAGGACGACGATGATGCCGATCTCCTCCGGCAGCCGGAAGCGGCGTCGGACGGAGGCGCTCGGCGCGGCGGTATCGGTCATGGCAGGGTCTCGCGTACGCTCTGGACCGGCGGTTCGCCGGTGTTGATGACGTGGAGGAGGGTGTGGTCGTCGACGCCCGAGAGCTCGCAGGCGACCCGGCCCTGATAGAAGACGACGATGCGGTCGCAGAGGCCGACCAGCTCCGGCAGCTCGGTCGAGGAAAACAGGACGATCCCGCCATCCGCCGACATCTTGCGAATCAGCCCGTAGATCTCGCGCTTCGCGCCGACGTCGACGCCGCGGGTCGGGTCGTCGAGCAGGAACACTTTCGGCCCGATCTCGAGCCACTTGCCGATCACCACCTTTTGCTGGTTGCCGCCGGAAAGCTGGTTGGCGAGCGTCCAGGGCGAGCGCGCCTTGATCTTGAGATTGTCGATCTGGCGTTGCGCGCGGGCATAGGCCGGGCCGTTCCGGAACAGCCACGAGCCGCCGGTCTGGGCGCCGACGAACACCTGGCTGATGTTGAACAGGATGCTCTTCTCCAGCATGAGGCCATTGCGTCGCCGGTCGGCCGGGACGAGGCAGACGCCGCGCCGCGCCGCGGCGGTGGGGCTGCGCGGCAGGCCCTTGTCGTCCGGGAAGGTGACCGTGCCGGCGCGCGCCTTGAGCGTGCCGAACAGGATCGAGAGCAGCGCCGAGACGCCCGAGCCTTCGAGGCCGGCAAGGCCCACCACCTCGCCGGAGCGGGCGATGAGGTCGACGTCGCGAAGCGGACCGCCCGAGAGCCCCCGAATCTCGATCTTCTCGTCGGCATGGCCGGCGACCCGCGGCAGCGGCGGCGGAAACAGCGCATCGTGCTGGGTGCCGATCATCCCCTCGATCACTTCCGGGATGGTGAGGTCGCGCGTCGCCTTGGTCAGCACATCGCGGCCGTTCCGCGTGATCGTCACCCGGTCGGAGATCGCGAACACCTCCTCGAGCCGGTGCGACACGTAGAGCATGGTATGGCCGCGCTCCCGGAGCGAGCGGAGCACCGCGAAGAGGCGCTGTGTCTCGCGCTCGTTCAGCGCCGAGTTCGGCTCGTCGAGGATGATGAGCTGCGGCTCTTCGAGCAGCACGCGGGCCAGTTCGACCAGCTGGCGCTCGCCGATGGTCAGCCGGCCGACCGGGGCATGGACGTCGACATGGAGTCCGAGGCGTAGGAGCAGATCGCGGCTCTCCGCCTCCATGCTCCGCCGCGAGACGACCCCGAAGCTCGAGGGCTCGCGGTTGACGTAGAGATTGGCGAGGACCGAGCGCTCGGGGAAGAGGCTGAGCTCCTGGTAGACGATGCCGATGCCGCGTCTCCGGGCCGCGTTGGGGCTGTCGAGTGTCACCGTCTCGCCGGCGATCCTGATCGTCCCGCTATCGGGGTGGACCGCACCGGCGAGGATCTTCATGAGCGTCGACTTGCCGGCACCATTCTCGCCGACCACCGCGTGCACCGTGCCGCGCTCGACCGTGAGGTTCATGTCCGCCAGCGCCACCACGCCGCCATAGCGCTTGGTTAGCTCGCGGACTTCGATGAGCGTGTCGCCCGGCATCCCCAGGTCGGATCCTTCTGGCAGGAAGAGCATCTCAACGGAGGAGGGCGATCCGGGGGACCGCCCTCCTCGAAGCAGCGACTGCGGGAACGCCTACTCGGCTTCCGCGGCGATCGGCTGCATGCCGGCGGTCGGGTTGGCCGAGACCTTCTCGGTCCAGGGCTTGTAGTATTCCGTGGTGGCGGCCGGGTCGCCGGCAAGGCGGATCGCCTCCTCGAAGCTGATCGCCGGCAGTCCGTTGCCCATGTCGACGGAGTCGGCGGTCACGATCTGCGCGCCGGCATCGTAGAAGCCGACCTCGAGCGGCTTGTCGTTCTTGATGGCGTCGACCATCAGCGCCACGGGCAGGTAGCCCTGGACGAAGGCGCTCTGGCCGATCGAGACATAGGCGTGGCCGTCCTGGATCGCCTTGAGGTTCGGCTCGGTCAGGTCGTAGCCGCCGGCCACGAACTTGTCGCCGTTCTCGGCATTGAGCTTGCCGAGGCTGGCGATGTCCGGCGCGCAGAGGCCGATCATCGCCACTGCGTCGGGGTTGGCGGCGTAGAGCTGCTGCCAGCGATTGTAGTTCTCGACCTCGGAGACCTTGACGTCGAACGGGCCGAGCACGGTGAGTCCGGGCGCCGCCTTGAGCGACTCCTGCACGCCCTGCGAGCGGTTCTCCAGCACCTGGATGCCGGGGAAGCAGATGCCGACGATAACCGTGCCCTTGGCATCGGCGCCGCCGAGCTTGTCGACGATCATCTTGCCGAGGACGCGGCCGCTCTCCACCGACTTTTCGCCGACATAGGGCGCCTTGACGTTGGTCGACAGCGTATTGAACTGGACGACGCGCACGCCTGCGTCGACGAGCTCGTTGAGGCCGCGGGTCATGCCCTCGCCCTGGATCGAGGTGGCAACGCCCTGCGCACCGGCATTGGCGAAGTTCTGGGCGAGCTTGAGCTGGCCCTCGGCCTGGCTGCCCGGCTGCTGCGCGACCGCCAGATCCACGCCGAGATCCTTGGCGGCCGCCTGGGCGCCGTCGATGATCTGCTGGATGAAGGGGTTGCCCTGGGCGTGGGTCACGAAGCCGAGGCTGATGTCCTCGGCCGCCGCCGGCCCAACGGCGGCGGCGGAGACGAGCAGCGTCGCTGCCAGCAGTCCTTTCACTTTCGTCACGGTCGTTCCTCCCGAAGCTTTCGTTTCTTTTGCTGCATTCTCGCCGGAACGGCGGGGACCGCCGCACCGCCGTCTCTCACGACGATCAGACCGCGGTGAGCCCGCCGTCGACCGTGATGAAGGATCCCGTCATGTAGGACGCGTCGTCCGAGGCGAGGAACGCCGCGGCGCCCGCGATCTCATCCGGCTCGGCCCCGCGCCGCATCGGTATGTTCTTGACGTTCCACTCGTAGACCGCGGGGTCGGCGACCAGCTCGCGAACCAGCGGCGAAAGCGTGAATCCCGGGATCACGACGTTCACCCGGATACCGTCCTGCGCATAGTCGACCGCCATCACCCGGGCGAGGGCATGGACGCCCCCCTTGCTCGACGAATAGGCGATGCTCGCCGGCGTCACGCCGAGAATGGCGGTAGGCGAGCCGGTGATCACCACCGCGCCCTTGCCGGCGCTCGCCTTGATCGCCGCGACCCCGTGCTTGCAGGTAAGGTACATGCCCGTGAGGTTGGAGCTCACGGTCTCGTCCCACACCGCCTTGGGCAACGTGTCGACCTTGCCGTCGCGCTCGGCGGAGAACACCCCGGCATTGGAAACGAGGATGTCGAGCCGGCCGAAACCATCGAGAACCGCCTTGAAGGCGGCCTCAACGTCGGCCTCGCTGCCGACATCGGCGGTAACCGACATGGCGCTGCCGCCTGCCGCAGTGATGGCAGCCAGCGTCGCCTCCGCGGCATCGCGCTTCCAGTCGATGATCGCGACCCTGCAACCTTCCTCGGCGAGCCGCTTGGCGACCGCCTGGCCGATACCAGACCCGGCACCGGTGACCGCAGCCACCTTGCCCTTCAACCCACGCATCGGCCTTCCTCCCAAGGTCGAGCACGGATGGTATCGTTTCAAAAAGGATAGTCAAGGCGAGAACATGGGCAGCTTTGCAACCCATCCAGGCCTTTCATCTCAGGGAGATAGCGAGGGGCCGGCACCTCCCTCCAGGTCAAAATCGTTTCAAGAGCCGACGCGCTGCAATCGCGCCAGGGAGACGCCCGCACCGATGATCATCACCACCCCGAGGATCGTCCAGATGTCGGGCACGGTGCCAAAGAAGATCACCCCGAGAATGGTCGCCGCGACGATCTGCACGTAGGTGAAGGGCGCGAGGACGCCGGCCGGGGCATGGGCGAAGGCCTCGATCATCAGGTACTGGGCAATGGCGAATACCAGCCCCAGCCCCACCATCTGGCCGGCCGCGACGAGGGAGACCGGCTCCCAGGTCAGGAGCGCGAGGGGCATCGAGACCGCCGTGCCGGTGGTGAGCGTCCAGACCAACGTCGTGCGCGGCGCTTCTCCGCGGTTGGCGAGGCCACGGGTGAGGATCTGGTAGAAGGTGTAGAAGCCCGCCGCCACGAGCGGGAACAGCGCGTAGGTGGAGACGTGGCCGAGGCCCGGGCGGGCGACCAGCAGCACCGCGGCAAAGCCGACGAAGACCCCGAGCCAGCTCGCCCGGTGCACCTTCTCGCCGAGCAGCGGCCCGGCCAGCGCCACCACCGCGAAGGGCGAGGAAAAGAGGATCACCGTCGCTTCGGCGAGCGGCAGATGGCGCACGCCGAGCACCATCGAGACGCTGACCCCGAGCGGCATGAGGCCGCGGAGGATCTGCTGGCGGAGGCTTCGCGTGCGAAACAGCGCCCGCCGCTCGGCCATGGGCGTCAAGAGGAGGATGAGCGGCAGGGCAATGGCATAGCGCGACCAGACGATCTGCCAGACCGACTGGGTGTCGGCGAGAACCTTGCTGAACCCGTCCACGCCAGAGAACACCGTCGCCGACATCGTGATGAGCACGATGCCACGCAGGGAGTTCGGCGGATTGGATGAGGGCACGGGACGGGACCGGCGGGACGCG
>JAEVZM010000646.1 GCA_023392225.1 Pseudomonadota bacterium | reverse complement strand
GCGCGGTGCTGGTCGCCGGCGGACGGATCGTCGACGTCAAGGGCGGCCGGGCCGTGCGCAGCGCCCTCATCCGCAACGCCGAGGGCAAGGACCTCCACATCGCTTGCGACCTCGTCGCCGTCTCCGGCGGTTGGACGCCGTCGATCCACCTCACCTCGCATCTCGGCGGCCGGCCGGTGTGGAGCGAGCTTGCCGCCGCCCTCGTGCCCGGCACGCTGCCGCCCGGCATGGCCGTCGCCGGCGCCGCCTCGGGCCGGTTCGGGCTCGGCGCATGCCTTCGCGGCGGGGCCGAGGCCGGCGCCGAAGCCGCCGAAGCGACGGGTCACGGCTCCGGCGAGGCGCCGTCCTTCCAGGCCGAGGACGAGAGCGCCGCCTTCGCCCCGTTCTGGTACGTGAAGGACTCGATCGGCAAGGCGTTCATCGACTTCCAGAACGACGTCAGCGCCTCCGATGTGAAGCTCGCCGTCCGCGATGGCTTCCGGGTCGCCGAGCATCTCAAGCGCTACACCACGCTCGGCATGGCGACCGACCAGGGCAAGACCTCCAACGCCGCCGGCATGGCGGTGCTCGCCGAGGTCACCGACCAGCCGGTCGCCGCCGTCGGCATGACCACTTACCGCCCGCCCTTCGTGCCGGTCGCCATCGGCGCCTTTGCCGGCCATCACCGCGGCAAGGACTTCCGGCCGACCCGGCTCGCCCCTTCGCATCACTGGGCGGCGGAGAACGGCGCGGTGTTCGTCGAGACCGGCAACTGGCTCCGCGCCCAGTGGTTTCCCGAACCGGGCGAGACCGACTGGCTGCAGTCGGGCAGCCGCGAGGTCAAGGCGACCCGCGAGCGGGGCGGGGTCTGCGACGTCTCGACCCTCGGCAAGATCGACGTGCAGGGCCCGGATGCCGGCACCCTCCTCGACCGCATCTACGCCAATACCTTCTCGACGCTCGGCGTCGGCAAGACGCGCTACGGCCTGATGCTGCGCGAGGACGGCTTCGTCATGGACGACGGCACCAGCGCCCGCCTCGCCGACGACCACTATTTCATGACCACCACCACCGCCAACGCGGTCAAGGTCATGCAGCATCTCGAATACTGCCACCAGGTGATCTGGCCGGAGCTCGACGTGCAGATGGTCTCGGTCACCGAGCAGTGGGCGCAGTACGCCATCGCCGGGCCGAAGGCGCGCGAGGTCGTGACGGCCCTCCTCGACCCCGGGCAGGACATCTCGAACGAGGCCTTCCCCTACATGGCCTGCGGGCCGGTCTCGGTGTGCGGCGGCATCGCGGGGCGGCTCTACCGGCTGTCGTTCTCGGGCGAGCTC
The DNA here is from genome assembly GCA_023392225.1 of Pseudomonadota bacterium. Lineage (GTDB taxonomy): Bacteria > Pseudomonadota > Alphaproteobacteria > Rhizobiales > Kaistiaceae > Bauldia. Next base: position 9,516 of record JAEVZM010000646.1, on the reverse strand, counting down.
GCCTACGAGCTCGGCGTTCCGGCCCGCTACGGCGACGCGCTGATCCGCGCCATCATGGCGGCCGGGGCGCCACACGGCATCGTGCCCTACGGCACCGAGGCGCTCGGCGTGATGCGCATCGAGAAGGGGCATCCGGCCGGCAACGAGCTCAACGGCCAGACCAGTGCCCACGACCTCACGTTCGGCAAGCTCCTGTCGAAGAAGAAGGACTTCATCGGCCGCTTCATGGCGGCCCGCGAGGCGCTGACCGATCCGGAGCGGCCGACCATGGTCGGCATCCGCCCGGTCGATCGCGCCCAGCGACTCCGCGGCGGCGCGCATTTCGTGCCGCGCGACGCGTCGGCCACCGCCGACAACGACCAGGGCTACGTCACCTCCGTCGCCTATTCGCCCTCGCTCGGACACTGGGTCGGCCTCGGCCTGCTCTCGCGCGGTCCCGAGCGCCATGGCGAGATCGTCCGCGCCGCCGATCCGCTCCGCGGCGAGGACGTGCTGGTCGAGATCTGCCCGCCCGTCCACGTCGATCCCGAGGGAGCCCGGCTCCGTGTCTGACATCGCCCCCCTCACCGCCCGCCCTGCCCTCGCCGGTGTCGCCCGGCCCGGCCGCTTCGGCCGGCCCGATGGCGCGCCCGGCGTGACGCTCTTTGAGCGGGATGGCGTCGGCCTCGCCTCGCTTGCGGTGCGGAAGGGTCAGGCTGCAGCGCTCAGGGACGCGGTGCAGGCGGCCTATGGCGCCGCGCTCCCCGATGGCTCCCGGCTGGTCGCTGGTGCGGAGGTCGGCTTCATCGGCACCGGGCCGGGGCAATGGCTCGCCGTCTCCGAGCGCATCGCCCATGGTGCGCTCGCCGACGATCTCATGGCGAAGCTGAAGGGCTTCGCCTCGGTGTCCGACCAGAGCGACGGGCGTGCCGTGATCCGCGTCTCCGGGCCAAAGGCGCGCGACGTGCTCGCCAAGGGGCTGCCGGTCGACCTGCACCCGGCCGTGTTCCAGCCGGGCAGCGCGGCGACCAGCGTCATCAACCTGATGGGGGTGACGCTGTGGCAGGTCGATGCGGTGCCGAGCTACGACATCGCCGTGTTCCGCAGTCTCGCCGGCAGCTTCTGGACCTGGCTCACCGACTCGGCAGGCGAGTTCGGCTACGCCGTCGCCTGACCGCTACTCGTCGCTCCGCATCTTCTTGATGCTGTCGAACAGCACCGCGATGATGATGAAGGTGCCGACGAAGGTCCCCTGCCAGAACGGATTGATGCCGAGGAGCGTCAGGCTGTTCCGGATCATCTCGATCAGCACCGCACCGACCACGGCGCCGAAGGCGGTACCGGTGCCGCCGGCGAGATTGGTGCCGCCGATCACCACCGCGGCGATGACGATCAGCTCCATGCCGAGGCCCATGCCGGTGGTGATGGTGCCGAGCCAGCCGACCTGCAGGATGCCGGCGATGCCCGCCATCAGGCCGGAAAGCATGTAGACCGAGACCTTGATCCGCTTCACCGGCACGCCGGTCAGCGTCGCGGCCTTCTCGTTGCCGCCGATCGCGAAGATGTAGCGGCCCCAGCGCGTCCAGCGGAAGGCGAAGCCGAAGATCAGCGCGAAGACCGCGAGAAACACCGCCGGGTTGGGGATGTAGAGCCAGGTGGAAAGGGTCGTGAAGACGCCGCCGAGCGCGGTCTCCGGGCCGGCCCAGGTGGCCAGCGCGCTGAACCAGCCCGCGGTCGAGCCGCCGCCGAGCGCGGTCAGCTTCGAGTGGTCGACGCCGAACTGGTAGACCATCTGGTTGCCCGACAGCACCATCGCCACCGAGCGCGCCACCGACATCATGCCGAGGGTGACGACGAAGGGCGGCATGCGGATATAGGCGATGAAGAAGCCGTTGATCGCACCGCACAGGAGGGCCGCCGCGAGCGCCGCCGGAATGGCGATCCAGATCGAGTAGTTGGCCGCCATCAGCATGCCGACCACCATGCCGGCGAGCGCCAGGATCGCGCCGACCGAGAGATCGATGCCGCCGGTGATGATCACCGCCGTCATGCCAAGCCCGATGATGCCGACGAAGGCGCAGTTGCGGGCGACGTTGAACAGGTTGCTCGACGTGAAGAACACGTCGGTCACCATCGACAGGGCGACGAAGGCGATGACCGCGGCGATGAAGACCCAGAAGGTCTGCTTCGTCATCAGGTGCGACAGCGCGCCGTGAGTCTGGCGGTTGATCGTGTCGTCGAGGGTGGTCGTGGTCATGTCGGGTCCCCGCCGGTCAGGCGCGCTCGATGGCGCCGGTGATGAGGCCGGTGATCTCTTCCGGCGAGGTGCTGGTGACCGCCTTGTCAGCGACCTTGTTGCCGCGGCGGAGCACGACGATGCGGTCCGCCATCGTGAACACATCGGGCATGCGATGGCTGATCAGCACCACGGCGATGCCGCGGTCGCGGAGGTGGCGGATGAGATTGAGCACCTCGGCCACCTGGCGGACCGAGATGGCGGCCGTCGGCTCGTCCATCAGGACCAGCTTGGCCTCCGACAGCATGGTGCGGGCGATCGCCACCGCCTGGCGTTGCCCGCCCGACATCTGCTTGACGAGGTCGCGCGGTCGGGTCTCGGACTTGAGGTCGCGGAACAACTCGCCCGCCCGCTTGTACATGGCGCCGTAGTCGAGCACCCGGATCGGCCCGATCCAGCGGTAGATCTCGCGGCCGAGGAAGACGTTGGCGCCCGCGGTGAGGTTGTCGCAGAGCGCGAGGTCCTGGTAGACGATCTCGATCCCGTGCTCGCGCGCCTCGACCGGCTTGTGGAAGTGGACCGGCCTGCCGTCCATCACCATGGTGCCGTGGGTCGGCGCGAAGTTGCCGGCGATGATCTTGCCCAGGGTCGACTTGCCGGCACCGTTGTCGCCCATCAGCCCGACGACCTCGCCGGGCTCAAGGCTCAGCGACACGTCGTCGAGCGCGTGAATGGCGCCGAAATGCTTCGCGATTCCGGTCAGCTCGAGAATGGCCATCCCGCAGCGATCCCCCCCGATTGCTCGTACTTTTGCCGTCCTTGGGCCGTGAGGCCGGACGGTCGTTCCATGCTCTCCCACTACAGTACGCCCCTCACGAGGGTCAATAGAATCCTCGATTCCATCGGATGATACTGGCCACCGCCTTGGCAAGTATTGGCAATTCTGCGGGATATGTCAGCGGAATTGACTTATTCAGAAGCGCTCCGCGGCGGCATTCATACGATTAATAGACTCATTTGATGTTGACGTGCGTCCCTCATCTGCGCTTAGCTCACCCACAAGATGGCGGCATCGACAAAGCCCCGAGCTTCGGCTCGAGGCCACCCGCCTCGGGAGGACGTCAATCACAGGGTGCGAATCCCGCACCCTCAATCGTGGGAGGACTGAAATGCGAAAGAAGCTGCTCTTGATCGCGGCGGCTGCGCTCGTCGCCGCAGGCGGGTCGTCCGTCGCACAGGAAAAGAAGACGCTGGCGGTCGTGGTGAAGGGCCTCGACAACCCGTTCTTCACCGTGCTCGGCAACGGCTGCGCGAAGTGGAACGACGAGAACCCCGACTCCGAATACGAGTGCCTCTATACCGGCCCGGCGCTGTCCTCGGATGAAGCCGGCGAAGTCCAGCTCGTCGCCGCCCTGATCGCCAAGGGCGTTGCTGGCATCGCCATCTCGCCGTCGAACGCCCCGGCCATGGCCGCCATGCTTCGCGAGAAGGCGCCGTCGATGCCGATCATGACGATCGACGCCGACCTGCTGCCGGCCGATGCCGACCTCCGCAAGACCTATCTCGGCACCAAGAACAGCGAGATGGGCGTCAAGATGGCCGAGCACCTCAAGGCGCTGAAGCCCGATGGCGGTACCGTCTGCCTGCAGATGGGCAACGTCGCCGCGGCCAACATCAACGAGCGCGCCCAGGGCTTCCGCGACACGATCGCCGGCGCCGAGGGCACCGAGCGCCTGACCGGCCAGGGTGGCTGGACCGAGATCGACGGCTGCCCGGTCTACACCAATGACGACATTCCGACCGCGAACCAGCAGCTCGCCGACGTGACGGCCGCCAACCCCGACCTCGACGCCTTCATCCTCGTCGGCGGCTGGGCGCAGTTCGCACCCGAGGCCTATGCCCAGACCACGACCCAGCTCGAGCCGCGCCTCAAGTCGAAGGACCTCGTCATCGTCGCCGGCGACACGCTGCCGCCGCAGATGGACGCCCTCAAGGCGGGGCACAGCCACGCCCAGATCGGCCAGCGGCCGTTCGAGATGGGCTACCGCGCGCCGACCGTCCTCATCGACCTGATCGCGGGCAAGACCGTCGAGGATCCGCTCTACACCGGCCTCGACGAGTGCACCCCGGATACGGCGGACAGCTGCCTCGCCAAGTAGCACTGGAAACCCGGGCTCTCGCTCCCTAGGAGACCCGGACGACCCGTGGAACTGGGGGCGCTTCGGCGCCCCCTTTTTCTTTGCCTGCGTTGTGAAGCCGGCCACTGCGCAGCGGATTCAACCTGCGGTACCCTTGGCGGGACGATTGATTCGCTTGCCCGCCGCAGGAGATCGCCATGGCCGCCGGCGACGGCTACCGCAATCAGGCCGACGAGTGCCGCCGCCACGCCGAGACGGAGGCGGATGATGGCGACCGTTCCGCCTGGCTTTTCCTCGAAAGCGCCTTCAAGCGCCTCTCCGACGATGCGTCGCGGATGGCGGCGCCCGCGCCGGCCAAGCCGACGGTGAAGAGCGGCCAGAAGGTCAAGGGCCGCAAGCGGCGCTGAGCCCCTCGGCCCGGCGTCAGCTCCGTGGATAGATGATGATCGACAGGTAGCTCATCGGCTGCTCGACGAGCTCCTCGGGGCCGTGCGGCGCCCCGGCGTCGAAGAACAGCGCATCGCCCGGCTCCATCGGATAGAGCTTGTCGGCGTGGCGGTACACCACCTTGCCGGTCAGCATGTAGAGGAACTCGAGGCCCTCGTGCTGGAACAGCGCGTAGGGATTGGCGTCCTCGCTGAGCGTGATCAGGTAGGGCTCGACGACGATGTCGCCCGACAGCGAGTGGCCGAGCAGCTCGTAGTGATGGCCGGCCTTGGTACCGCGCCGCTCGATCATCACCCCCTGCCCGGCCTTCACAAACGAGCAGTCGCGCCGCTCCTCGAAGTCGGCGAAGAACGAGGTCAGCGGCACGTTGAGCGCGCGGGCCAGCGCCTGCAGGGTCGACAGCGACGGCGAGGTGCCGCCATTCTCGATCTTCGACAGCATGCCTGTCGACAGCCCGGCCTCCGCCGCGACCTCGCTCGCGGTGAGCTGCAGCCGCTGGCGGAGGTTGCGGACCTTCCGCCCGATCGAAGCCTCGAGCGAGAGGTCGCTCCGGTTCGGCGCATTCGACCCGGTCGCAAGGCTCCCGTCGGCGGCGTCGGTGGTGGCGGGTCCGGGCTTCGGACGGACGGCTGCTTTGGCCAAGGCAGGCTCCATGCGGGGGGCAGAAGGAACACCGAACGTACCGCGCGCGCGAGCGCGGCAAAAGCCTCGGCGATCGGAGCCTATCCGTCGCGCATGGCGGCAGCCACCTTCTCCATGGTGTTCCAGTTGCGCGTCGTCAGGCGCTTGCGGAAGGCGCGCTCGAGCCTGGCCATGACGTCGGGCGTCCTCACCACATCCCGGTCGATCAGGAAGAGAAGATCGCGCTCGCGCCGCTCGACCAGCCGGTAGCCGGCATCGCGCCCGGGCTCGGGAAAGGCCGACGCCTCCGGCGCATCGGCGGCGAGCAGGGCAACGAAGCGCACCAGCCGGTCGGCATCGACGCCGTGGAACGGCGCCTCGTCGACCATGCCGAGCACCGCGTCGCCCGTCCGGAGGACTGCCGGCAGCGGGTAGCCGAAGTGGCGCTCGAGCAGGTCGCTGATCGCCGCTTCCTCCGGCGCCTTCCGCTTGCCGGCCTGGCCGAAGATGACGTTGCCGGTGGCCATCACCGGGCGCACCCGGTCATACCCGGCACCGCCGAGGCACGCGACCAGCTTCGCGCCAGGCGCCGGGCGAGGCCCGCCGACCCCGCGAAGGAAGGCGACGTGGAGAGTCACTGCAGGTTCTTCCCCATTCTCCGGCTTGCGTGCCTCGTAGAGGATCGTCTGGAGTTGCGTCCGGGCCGGATCGGGTCCGAACGCGCAGGCAGCTCCTCGGCCACGGCGTCGAAGACCGCCTCGGCATCGACATCGCCGCGCCCCCTGATCTGGTCGACCAGCGGGCCGACGAAGACGATTCACTTGTCGAAGGCTGCCACCTCCGGCACCGTCTTGTCGATGGTCGCGACATTGATCGCGATGTCGGTGAAGCCGACCGCGCCGAGACCGGTGTCGTCATGGTGGGGGATATGATCTCGCCTTCCGGCCGGCCGGCGCGGGTCAAAGTCGGCGGCGCCGTTGCCGCCGACGATGGGAAGGCCGGTGAGGGCCTTCTTTAAGGTATGCTCGAAGCCGAGGAGTTACTCGGAGGCAGATGCACCGATCTCGGGCAAATGGAGGCGTTCGCCCTTCCCCAGCATCACCCCGTTGACGTTGGCCACGCCCATCTCGAAGTTCTCGGCGATCCGCCGCGCCCGGACGATGAAGTGCGCTGCCGCCTTGGGCGGGCAGATCTCGGCTGCCGTTGCCTCGAACAGCGCGAGCCAGCGGTCGAAGTGCCGGGCGTCGATCGGCAGGAAGAGGTGCTTGCGCATCGGCGCACCCTGGTAGCGGCCGGTGCTCAGCGCCACCGACGACCAGAACGCGAACATCTGCTGGAGGTGGGGTTCCCAGGCGCTGATGCGGGCCGCGAACACCGGCCCGATCAGGGGGTCGGCCTGCACCCGGTCGTAGAACGAGCGGACCAGCCGCTCGATCATCGCCTCGTCGATGCCCGTCTCGTCCTGGATCGCCTGCACGATCAGCGCCCGGCGCTCCTCCGGCGACAACTCGCCGACCCCTCCACCGCCAGCATCGTGTGCCGCGCTCATCCCTCACTCCCCTTCCGATTCCGAAGATACTCGGCCAGCGCCACGGCCTGATTGTGCTGCTCGTCCCGGGCTCCATAGAGCAGCGTCACGCGCCCGCGGCGGACCAGCGCCTCCAGCTCGGCGACGATCGGCTCATTCGCCGCCAGCTCGTCGCGATAGCGGTCGCGGAACGCGGACCAACGCGCGGGGTCGTGCCCGAACCACTTGCGGAGGGCAGTGCTCGGCGCAATGTCCCGGAGCCACAGCGCAAGCTGCGCCGCATCCTTGGTGACGCCGCGCGGCCAGACCCGATCGACCAAGACCCGGGCGCCATCATCCGGACTCGCCGGCTCGTAGATGCGCTTGATCCTCAGGTCGGGCATATCCCTGCATTCCATGCAATTCGGCGCGAATGGTCCCTCGCGGGAAACCGCCGGTTCCATGCGCTGGATCAAATCCGCGACCGGGAGACGCTACTCGGCTCGCTCGCCTGCGGGGACCCGGTGGCCATAGGCGCGAAGGAACGTCCGCACCGCTGCCCGGGTTGCCTCGTCGATCTCTGCCTCGGTCGGCTTGTGCCCCATCATCGCCGGCCCGCGCAGGTCCATGTTAACCAGCGCCATGAGCTGGCGTGCGGCAAGGTCGGGGTCATCCAGCTCGAGCAGGCCGTCATGGGCGAGGCGCGACAGCCGCGCCGAAACCGCCGCCCAGACGCGCCCGGGACCGCGATCGCGCCAGGTCTCGAACAGCTCCGGGTAGCGGTGCGCCTCGGTCTCGACGAGCTTGTGGAGTGCGGCGGCCCGCCGGTCGCAGATGCAGGTCGAAGCCAGGCGCCTCGCGAAGGCGACCAGCTCCCCCTCGAGGTCGCGCGGGCGCTCGGGAAACGTGGCGAGGGCGGCAAACAGCCCGGCATTGGCCCGTTCGGTGGTGTCCTCGACCACCGCGGCGAACACCTTCTCCTTGTCGCCGAGCTGGTTGTAGACGGTCTGGCGCGCGACGCCCGCCTCCGTCGCGATCATGTCGATGCCGGCTCCGGCGAAGCCCTCGCGGGCGAACACCCGGCTCGCCGCATCGATGATCAGGGCCCGCTTCGATACCGGACCACGGGGAATCGCTGCGGCGCCGTGCGGCGCGTCCATCGTGTCTGCCATGAAAACAAGATAGTCGGGGTTGACTAATTGGACAAGAGTGTCCAAAAATATCGACATTCCCCGACGGGCAAGATTCCGCCGGGTCGCCGAAGGCGCAGCAGGAAACCGAGAGAACGCGGCAGTCGGCCCCCGTTGCGGGTGCCGGCCAAGACGCGCCGGTGCGAGGGGGCCGTCCAGGCGCGTTCAATACTGACCGATTCCGTCATTTGTGCGACGCACAATGGCGGCATCAATCCGCAATTCGATTCGGGGCTGCCCAGCTCCGGGGGATCCTCAGCTATGAAGTCCTACAAGTACGCCGTCGTCCTCGGCCTGCTCTCGGCCGTCGGTCCCTTCGCGATCGACATGTACCTCCCCGCCCTGCCGTCCATCTCGCAGGATCTCGGCGCCTCGACCGCTGCGACGCAGATGACGCTGATGGTGTTCTTCGTCACCTTCGGTGTGGCGCAGATCGCCTATGGCCCGATCTCCGACACCGTCGGCCGCCGGAAGCCGCTGTTCTTCGGCCTCGGCATCTTCGCGCTGGGCGGTATCGGCTGTGCCCTCGCGCCGTCGATCGAGTGGCTGATCTTCTTCCGCTTCGTCCAGGGCATCGGCGCGGCCGCCTGCGCGATCACGCCGCGGGCGATCATCCGCGACCTGCACACCGGCATCGCGGCGGCGAAGCTGATGTCGACCGTCATGCTGGTGTTCAGCGTCGCCCCGATCCTGGCACCGCTGATCGGCAGCACCGTGATCGTCTTCGTCGGCTGGCGCGGTGTCTTCGCCGTGATCACGCTGGTCGCCGTGCTCGGCATTCTGCTCGTCGCGCTCGCCCTTCCCGAGACGCTCCCGCCAGAGCGGCGGAAGCCGCTGGCGCTCCGCACCATGGCGCAGAGCTTCGGCACGCTGTTCCGCGACGTCCGGTTCCTCAGCCTGACGCTGATCGCGGGCCTCGGCCTTGCGAGCTTCTTTACCTTCATCGCCAATGCCTCGTTCATCTACATCGACCACTACGGCATGAGCCCGCTGCAGTTCAGCTTCGCCTTCTCGGTGAACGCGATCGGCTTCATCGGGGCATCGCAGTTCGCGGCCCGGCTCGCCGGACGCCACGGCTTCAACCGGGTCGTCCTGACCGCGGTCACCAGCTTCATGGTGCTGTCGCTGATCCTCCTCGCGGTGACGCTGGCCGGTTTCACGGAGCTCGCGGTGCTGATGGTCGGGCTGTTCCTCGCCTTTGCCTGCCTCGGCCTCGTGATCCCGTCGTCGATGGTGATGGCCCTCGAGGAGCATGGCCCGATCGCCGGCGTCGCCTCGGCGCTCGGCGGCACCATCCAGTTCCTCACCGGCGCCGTGATGGTGACGGTGGCGAGCCTGGTGTTCGACGGCACCTCGGTGCCCATGGTGGCGATCATCGCCGCCTGCGCGGTCTGCGCC
>JAEVZM010000642.1 GCA_023392225.1 Pseudomonadota bacterium | reverse complement strand
ATCATCTCGGACCGCGCCAAGAGGTCGAGCAAAGTGCGATCGACCTCGACCGGCTCGCCGACGAAGCCGAGATCGAGAATCCGCTCTATGTTGGAATCCGGGTCGCGCACGGTCTTGTGTGCCTTTTCGGCGAAGACCATGTTGCCATCCTTGCCGCACAGGCCGATCGCCCATTCGCCTTCGGCGTTGATGAGGGCGACGATCTCCTTGTTGATCGATCCGGCCAGCACCATCTCGACGATCTCGACCGTCTTCTGGTCGGTCACGCGCAGGCCGCCCTCGAATTTGGATTCGATGCCCATCTTGGCGAGCATCGCGCCGATCTGCGGGCCGCCCCCGTGGACGACGATGGGGTTGACGCCCGACTGCTTCAGTAGCGCGATGTCACGGGCGAAGGCCTTGCCGAGCTCGTTGTCGCCCATGGCGTGGCCGCCATATTTCACCACCACGGTCTTGTTTTCGTAGCGCTGCATGTAGGGCAGCGCGGCCGAAAGAAGGTTCGCCTGCTCTGCCGCCTTGGCCGCAATGTCCGTCGATGTCATGAGAGGCCCCCTTCGGATGGAAATCGGCGGTTACTTAGCGGCAAAGGCGGCGGTGGGCAATCGGCAAGCGGCGAAAGCTCATGCTGTTGCGGGCCTGAATTTCAATGCCACGCCGTTAAGGCAGTGACGCTTGCCCGTGGGCGGCGGGCCGTCGTCGAAGATGTGGCCCAGATGGCCGCCGCAGCGGCGGCAATGCACCTCGGTGCGCGTCATGAACAGCGAGTTGTCCTGCCTGGTGCCCACCGCGTCCGGCAGCGATTGCCAGAAGCTCGGCCAACCGGTTCCGGAATCGAATTTCGCCTCCGAGGAATAGACCGCAAGGTCGCAGCCCGCGCAGTGATAGGTGCCTTTTCTCTTTTCATGGTCGAGCGGGCTGGAGCCGGCGCGTTCGGTGCCTTGCTTTCGAAGAACGGTAAACTGCTCGGGCGTCAGGATCTTGCGCCATTCGGCTTCGGACTTGTCGACCTCGAATGTCTCCGCCCAGGCACGCTCCGGCCCGACGCCGCGCCGGAACATCAAGGCGCCGCCCGCTGCAGCCGCCATTGCGGCACCGGCCAATAGAACGCTGCGACGATTCATCTTCGGCCCTCCTTTGCGCAAGCTAAGCGAAATCCAATTCGAAGCGCCAATCAACTCCGATTGAGCGCCGAAGTCGACCGACCGTCAGATGCCTTTAAGCTCGCCCGTCGCGATGATGGGGCCAGTAGGCTGGCCGGACGGAGAGCCGCCGGCAGGCTCCAGGCTGATTGCGAGAGACGCGCCGGCGACGAACTCCTTCTGGATATCGGGCGATATGGCGACATGCGCCGTGTCGCCGGCCGGCAGCAGGCCGACGGATACGGGCGCCTTCGCGTCCTGGATCACCCATAGCTGGAAGTCATGGCCTTCGACCCGCTCCCCGGAAAGACGCGACAGCCTGGCTTCGCCGCGCGGCGCATCGAAGACGGCGATGTAGCGGACCTCGCCACCCTGCCCGGCCAACGAAGCCACGAGGCTGATATCCGGCGGGGTGCCGGCGCGCATGTGAATGCGGCCTATGGTCAAGGGCAGCGCAATCGCAAGGATGGCGAACGCGGCGGCGATGCCCCACAGTTTGCGTCGCCGCGGCCGCGGCCTTGGGGCCGGCTCTGCATCGGCAGGCGGCGCAGGCTCGGGAAACAGCCGGCGGTCGATCGCCGCCTTCACGGAGGCAGGAGGCTCGACAACCGGATACCCGGACGCCAGCGGTGAGAGATGCATCGCCCATTTGTCCACCAACTGGGCGAAGCCGCGCTCGCTGTCGATGCGCGCCCGCACCGCCTGCCGCCTGTCGGCCGGCGTGACGCCGAGTACAAACTCGGCCGCGATCAGGTCGTCGCCGACGTCTCCGGGGGCATCCCTGCCGAAAGGCCTCATCGGTCGAGACATTCCTTCAGCCTCAGAACGCTGTGGCGCAGCCAGGTGCGCATGGTGCCGGGCGGAACGCCGTGCCGCGCCGCCAGTTCGGTATAGCTGTCGCCGCCAAGATAGGCTTCGCGAAGAGCCGTTGCGCGCTCCACATCCAGCTTTTCCAGGCAGCGGCGCATGCGCGCGGAGGCGGCACCGGCTTCCAGCATTTCCACCGCGTCCGGTGCGGAGGCGACGGAAACATCGGCAACTGCGGCATCGCCCGGCGGCCGGCCCTTGCTGCGGAGGCGGTCGATGGCATGGTTGCGGGCAATCCCCACCAGCCAAGCCATCGGGCTGAGATCCGAGACGGCGAAGCGCCCGGCCACCTCCCATATGCGGCAGAAGACTTCCTGCAAGGCTTGCTCGGCTTCGGCCGGGTCATTGAGCATGTGCAGGCAAACGCCGAAAAGTCGCGCGCTGGTCTGCCGGTACAACAGGTCGAACGCCTCCCGGTCACGCATGGCAATGCGGACGATAAGCGTTGCGATATCTTGCTGGGCCATCGCCGCGTAACTAGGGCTCCACGCCTGATTTGCAACGACGAAGGCTCATCGGCGCGCGATTGCGAAGGCGGCGCATGCCGGCTAGGCTTTCGCCATCGGCAATGTCTTGGGAGGGGGTGGCATGTCGCTGGAATCCGTTCTGTGGGAGTACGACGCCACGGCGCTGGCCGGGCTGGTCAGGAAAGGGGAGATTTCCCCGCCCGAACTGGTCGACGCCGCAATCGCGCGAGCGGAGCGTACGCAACCACAAATCAACGCCACCGCCGAAAAGCTCTACGAAGCCGCCCGCAGCCGTGCCAGGAACGTCGACCGCTCGCTGCCGCTGGCCGGCGTGCCGACCGCGCTGAAGGACCTGGGCATCGCCATGAAGGGCGTGCCGAACCATTCCGGCAGCAGGATGCCGCCCTTCGTGCCGGACTATGATTCCGTGCTCACGCAGCGCCTGCTTGCCGCCGGGCTGATACCCATCGTTACCAGCACCACGCCTGAACTCGGGCTGCGGCTGGTGACGGAATCGGCCGCCTTCGGCGTCACCCGCAATCCGTGGGATACCAATCACATCACCGGCGGCTCGTCGGGAGGGGCGGCGGCACTTGTGGCCGCCGGCGTGGTGCCGGTGGCGCATGCCTCCGATGGCGGCGGCTCCATCCGCGTGCCGGCGGCGTGCAACGGGCTGGTGGGGCTGAAGACCTCGCGCGGGCGCATTCCGCTGACGCCGCTGGCCTCGGAGGCCTGGTATGGCTTCGTGGTGGACCATGCGGTGACGCGCTCGGTGCGCGACAGCGCGCTGCTGCTCGACCTGGCCCATGGCCCCGACGAGCTGGCGCCCTATGCGGCGCGCCCGCCGCGCGGCTCGTTCTCGGCCGCTGCCGCGCGCGCCCCCGGCCGGCTGAGGCTCGCCGTCTACCGGCAGTCGCCGCTGGGCCTCGAAATCTCGCAAGAGACGCTGGCGGCGCTGGACACTGCGGTCGCGCTGGCGCGCGAAGGCGGCCATTCGGTCGAGAAGATCGACCTGCCCTTCATCGGTCGCGAATTCATCGCCGATTTCGCCCGGACCGTCGCGTCGGCGGTAGCCGGCACCTTGCGGGGCGTAGCCCAGCGCACCGGGCGGCCGGTTTCCGGCGAAGTCGAGCGC
>JAEVZM010000640.1 GCA_023392225.1 Pseudomonadota bacterium | reverse complement strand
GAGCCGGGGCGCTGCCGCCGGCCGCTTCGATGTCGGCGAGCTTGGCGCCGATCGCCACCTCGGCGCCTTCGTCGGCGGCGATGGCGCCGAGCACGCCGTCGACCGGCGATTCGACCTCCATGGCCGCCTTGTCGGTCTCGAGCTCGACCAGCGGGTCACCCGACTTGATGGTGTCGCCGGGCTGTTTCAGCCAGCGCAGCACCTTGGCGCTTTCCATGGTGGCGCTGAGCTTGGGGACGAGGAAATCCATGGTCAGCCGTCCGGTCAGAGCAGCGACTTCACCGTCGCGGCGATGCGCTCCGGCGAGGGGATGACGGAATCTTCGAGCGGCGGGCTGTACGGCACCGGATGGTCCGGCAGCGTCACCCGCGCCGGCGGCGCGTCGAGATAGTCGAAGGCGGACTCGGTGATCTGGGCCGCGACCTCGGCGCCCCAGCCGCCGACCTGCGCCTGCTCCTCGACCGTGACCAGGATGTTGGTCTTCCTGACGCTCTCGGCGATCGGCTCGGTGATCATCGGACGGAGCGAGCGGATGTCGAACACCTCCGCCTCGATGCCTTCCGCGGCGAGGAGCTCGGCCGCCTCGAGCGAGCGGCCGACCATGGCGAGGCTGGCGACGATGGTGGCGTCGGTCCCCTCGCGGAGCCGGGCGGGGCCGGTGAGCGGCGGGATCGGCCCGCCGATGTCGACCGGACCCTTCATCGACAGCAGCGCCTTGTGCTCGAACACCACCACCGGGTTGTCGTCGCGGATCGCGGCGCGGAGCATGCCGTAGGCCTCGTTCGGCGAGGACGGGCAAACGATGGTGAGACCCGGCACCGACAGGAGCCAGGACTCGCCGGTCTGCGAATGCTGCGCGGCGAAGCGGAGCCCCGCCCCGCCGATGGCGCGGATGACCAGCGGCGCCTTGACCTTGCCGCCCGACATGAAGCGGTGCTTGGCGATCGAGTTGACGATCTGGTCGAAGCAGACGCCGAGGAAGTCGGCGAACATGATCTCGGCGATCGGCCGGTAGCCGGTGATGGCGAGGCCGAGGGCCGCACCGACGAAGCCGGTCTCGGCGATCGGCGTGTCGCGCACCCGCATCTCGCCGAACTCTTCGTAGAGCCCCTGACAGGTCTTGAACGGGCCACCGGAGGGTCCGATGTCCTCGCCCATGATCAGGATCTTGTCGTCCCGCCGCATCTCCTCCTGGAGCGCGGCAAGAATCGCTTCGCGGTAGGTGATCTCTTGCATCGCGGCGGCCTCAGGCGAAGGTCAGGGTTTCGTAGTCGACGGCGCCCGCATCGGGCCACGGCCCGGCGGCGGCGCGCTCGGAGGCGGCCCGCTGGCGCGCCCGCTCCTCGGCGATGATCTCCTCGGCCTTGGCCTTGGTGAGGAGCTTCCGCTTGATCAGCGCGGCCTCGTAGAGCTTGAGCGGATCGCGGGCGAGCCAGGCCTCGACCTCCTTCGGGTCGCGGTACTTCGCCGGGTCGGTGCGCGAGTGGCCACGATGCCGGTAGGTCATGCACTCGATGAAGCTCGGCCCCTTGCCGGCGCGGGCACGGGCCGCGCACTCGGCAGTGGCGGCATAGACCGCCTCGACGTCGTTGCCGTCGACCTGGACCGCATTCATGTCGTAGCCGCGGGCCCGCTTGACCAGGTCCTCGTAGGGCGTGGTGTGGTTGATGCGGGTGAACTCGCCGTAGAGGTTGTTCTCGCAGATGAACAGCACCGGCAGCTTCCACACCTGGGCGATGTTCATCGCCTCGTGGAAGGCGCCGATATTGGTCGCGCCGTCGCCGAAGAAGGTCGCCGAGAGCTGGCCGCGGCCATTCATCTGCGCCGTGACGCCGGCCCCGACAGAAACCGGCAGGCCGCCGCCGACGATGCCGAAGGCGCCGATCAGACCCTTGTCGATGTCGGTGAGGTGCATCGAACCGCCGATGCCGCCGCAGACGCCGGTGGTGCGGCCAAACAGCTCGGCGAAGGCGCCCTCCTCGTCCATGCCGCGGGCGAGGCAGTGGCCGTGGCCGCGATAGGTGTAGCCGATATAGTCGTCGTCCCGGAACACGAAGCCGGTGCCGGCCGCGACCGCTTCCTGCCCCTGGCAGAGATGGGTGGTGCCGTGCACCAGGCCCTCGAGATAGCTGCGCTGCACCTCCTCCTCGAACTCGCGGATCCGGACCATCATCCGGAACAGCGCGAGCCGGTCCTCGTCGGAGAGGGGCTTCACCCCCGGGGCGGCGGCCTTGGCGGCCCTGCTTGTCTTCGCCTTCATGCGCGTTTCCATCAACGTTCTTGGGCTCGCGGGGAGCGGGAAGAGACTATACGCGGTATTTCTCGATCACCTTCTCATCGAGCTCGAGCGCGAAACCGGGGCCTTCCGGCAGCTTGTACTGGCCGTTGACGAAGGGCGAGCGGTTGGCAACGAGCGCGTAGAACATCGGGTCGCGGTCGGGGTGGAAGGTCTCGAGATAGGTCGCGTGGGCGATCGAGGCGAGGAGGTGGGCGGAGACCTGCGGCTCCTCATGGTGGCCCATCTCGACGCCGAACGACATCGCGGTGCCGGCGACCCGACGCCACTCGGTCGGCCCCGCCCCCCAGCTCGCATCGAAATTGCAGACGTCGATGGCGCCGGCCATCATCAGGTCGCGGCAGCCGGCGCGGCCGATCTCGCTCTGCCCCGCGCAGACCGGAATGCCGGTCATGTTTCGCACGCCCGCCATGTCGATGCGGTCGTTGAACCAGCGCACCGGCTCCTCGAACCAGCGGATGTTCTGGTCCGCGACGCGGCGCGAGAAGTCGACCGCCTGGCGGAGCGTGTAGCCCTGGTTGGCGTCGATGGTGAGGACGAAGTCGTCGCCGACCGCCGAGCGCGCCGCCCGCACCCGGGCCGAGTCCTCCTCGGGCGTCCGCCCGCCGACCTTGAACTTGCAGCCGGCGAAGCCCGCCGCGCGGATCTGTTCCATCTCGCGGCCGAAATCGGCGAGGGTCTTGCCCTCCTCGTAGTAGCCGGCGATGCAGACGATCGGCAGCGAATCCGTATAGCCACCCCAGAGCTTGTAGAGCGGCACGTCGAGCGCCTTGCCGACCGCATCCCAGACCGCGCTGTCGATGCAGGCCATGGCGCAGGTCGCGAGCTTGCGGTCGCGCAGGATGTTGTAGGTCACCGGCAGCATCGCCTTCCACACCCCTTCGGTGTTGAAGGCATCCATGCCGATCACCCGCGGCGCGATCTCCTCGTTGATGATCTTGAGGACTTCGGCCTGGGTCTCGAACTCGTCGCCATTGTAGACCTCGCCGACGATCCCCTCGGACGTGTAGAGCCGGGTGACGATCGTGCAGCGGTGCGTCATGAAGTAGTTGCTGCCACGATAGGTGCGGGGCAGCGGCATCAGGAGGGGAATGCACTCGATCCTCTCGATCTTGAGGCCGCGATGACCGATCGAGGTGCTTGATGCCGTCACGAAAGTCCCCCCTGAGTAGGCTTATGAAATCGTTTCAAATTACCCCGGGCCAATCGCCAGCGTCAAGGCCCGCGGGGGCGACGACAGCAGGCGAACCCCTCTTGCCTCGACAAGCCTCGACGCAGGCGGAGGGCCATGATCGGCCGCCACACCCCATCCCCCCGGTAATGCTTGGGTTTTCCCGCTTTGTTGAGCTATTATGCACGGCGTTGATCGTCCCTGTGATTGCCAGATTCGGTTTCGTCCGCTGATGAGCGCGCCCTTCGACAAGCCCGACAAGGCCCTGACAATTCGCGAAGTCGCGGAGGCCGCGGGCGTTTCTGTCGGAACCGTTTCACGCGTGCTCAACGCACCTTCGACCGTGCGGCCGGCGACGCTCGAGCGGGTGCGCGCGGTCATCGACCGCATGGGCTTCCAGCCCGACCCGCGCGCACAGAACATGCGCCGCCGCACGACGATGGCCATCGG
>JAEVZM010000626.1 GCA_023392225.1 Pseudomonadota bacterium | reverse complement strand
GCGTAGGCCGGCGCCGCGTGGACGGGCGGGCGCCAGGCCGGCGCCGCATAGCCGGCCGACCGGAACGCCGAGATCGTCGCGCTCGCGGCGGTCGAGGCAGTGCGCGGTCCGGCGCCGGCGAAGGCCTCGCGGAGCGCGCCGATGATCAGCCCCCGGACCATGCCGGCATCCCGAAACCGAACGTCGGCCTTGGTCGGGTGAACGTTGACGTCGACCTCGGCCGGCGGCACGTCGAGGAACAGCACCGCCACCGGATGCCGGTCGCGCTTCATTACGTCCGAATAGGCGGCGCGGATCGCCCCCATCAGCAGCTTGTCGCGCACCGGCCGGCCGTTGACGAACAGGAACTGGCCGAGGCTGTTGGCCCGGCTGTAGGTCGGCAGCCCGGCAAAGCCGGTGAGCCGCGCGCCTTCGCGGGCGGCATCGATCGCCACCGAGCTGTCGCGGAAGTCGCGACCCATGACGTCGGCGAGGCGAAGGCGCTGCGCCTCATCGCCTCCGGCCGAAGCAAGGTCGAGGACCGTGCGGTCCGGGCCGGAGAGCGTGAACCGCACCTCCGGATGGGCCATGGCGAGGCGCCGGACGACGTCGGTGATGGCGGTCGATTCCGCCCGCTCGGACTTGAGGAACTTGAGCCGCGCCGGGGTGGCGAAGAAGAGGTCGCGAACCTCGATCCGCGTGCCCTCGCCGAGCGCCGCGGGGGAAACCGCGCCGACCCGGCCACCCTCGACCGAGATGCTCCAGGCGTCGTCGGCACCGCGCCGGCGCGAGGTGACGGTGAGGCGCGCGGCCGCGCCGATCGCGGCCAGCGCCTCGCCGCGGAAGCCGAGGGAGCGGATGTCGTCGAGGCCGCCGTCGAGCTTGGAGGTGCAGTGCCGCTCGACCGCGAGGGCGAGGTCGTCGCGCCCCATGCCGATGCCGTTGTCGGTGACCCGGATCAGCGCCGCGCCGCCGCCGGCCGTCGCCACCTCGATGCGGCGGGCGCCGGCATCGATGGCGTTCTCGACCAGCTCCTTGACCACGCTCGCCGGCCGCTCGACCACCTCGCCGGCGGCGATGCGGTTGACCATGTCCTCGCTGAGACGGCGGATCGGCATCGTGTCCTTCCTTCGGCCGCGGACTCTGGCGGATTCGCGAGGCCGTTGGAAGATGGAGCGGTTCAGGGCGCGCCGGCCGCGGCGCGCCCCGTGAGGTCAGGTCTTGGCCGTGAGGATGGCGACGCAGCCGCTGGCGACGCCCTTGGCCGGCGCATCGCTGCCCGGCATGGTCGCCCAGCCGCCTTCCTCGATGA
The DNA here is from genome assembly GCA_023392225.1 of Pseudomonadota bacterium. Lineage (GTDB taxonomy): Bacteria > Pseudomonadota > Alphaproteobacteria > Rhizobiales > Kaistiaceae > Bauldia. The sequence goes on along the minus strand of JAEVZM010000626.1, from coordinate 2,188 downwards.
AGCCCACCTGCTCGTAGGACCGCAGGGCGGTCAGCTCGGCGAGCTTGGCCGCCGCGTCCGGCTGCTGCCGGAACTGGATGGCGCAGATCGGGGCGAGCACGCTGACCACGGCGGTGTTGGCATTCTCGTTGGACGCATCGCGGGCCGCCGCACCGGTCATCCATCCGCCCCAGGCGAAGCCGATGATGGCGAGCAGCGCAGCGCCTCCGGCCGCACCCCAGAGGGCCGGCCGTACGTCCTGACGGAGATTCATGAGCTTTCCTTTCGGAGACGGGATGGAAAAAAGTTTCTCACCCTGCCATCAGGATAACACGTTTCCGGCGACTCCCTCCGAAAATCGCGGAAATCCTTTTCTCAGACCGCGCGCCAGCCGATATCGCGGCGGACGAAACCGTCGGGCCAGTCGATCAGGTCCACCGCCTCGTAGGCGCGGCGCTGCGCCTCGGCGATGGTCGCGCCGCGCGCGGTGACATTGAGCACGCGCCCACCGTTCACGATTACTTCGCCATCCCGCAACGCCGTGCCGGCGTGGAACACCTTGGCGTCGGGAAGCGCGTCGGCGCGATCGATGCCGCGAATGACCTCGCCCTTCTCGTAGGCGCCGGGATAGCCGCGCGCGGCCATCACCACCGTCAGCGCGGCGCCATCGTTCCACACGGGCTCGGGGACTTCGAGAAGCGACCCCGACGCACTCGCCGCGAGCAGGGGCAGGAGGTCGGATTCGAGCCGCATCATCAGCACCTGCGTCTCGGGATCGCCGAAGCGCACATTGTACTCGATGAGCTGGGGGCCGTCGGCGGTCAGCATCAGTCCGGCGTAGAGCACGCCACGGAATGGCGCGCCGCGCGACGCCATGGCGGCGAGCGTCGGGAGGATGATCTCGTCGATGGTCCGCGCGATCATGTCATCGGTCATGACCGGCGCCGGCGAATAGGCGCCCATGCCGCCGGTATTGGGCCCGGTGTCGCCGTCACCGACGCGCTTGTGGTCCTGCGCGGTGGCGAGCGGCACCGCGACCGCGCCATCGGAGAGCACGAAGAAGCTCGCCTCCTCCCCTTCGAGGAAATCCTCGATCACCACCGAAGCGCCGGCCGCGCCATGGAGGCCGGCGAAGCAGTCGTCGATCGCGGCGAGCGCCTCGGGCAGCGTCATCGCCACCGTCACCCCCTTGCCGGCGGCAAGGCCATCGGCCTTCACCACCAGCGGCGCGCCGTGCGCGTCGGCATAGGCACGCGCCGAAGCCGCATCCTCGAACCGCTCCCAGCCGGCGGTCGGGATGTCGAACTCGGCGCAGAGCGCCTTGGTGTAGCCCTTCGAGCCTTCAAGCTGGGCCGCCGCCCTGGAGGGCCCGAACACCGCGACCCCGGCGGCTTCGAGATCGTCGGCAATCCCGGCGACCAGCGGCACCTCGGGCCCGACGACGACGAGGTCGATGCCCTTCTCCTTGCAGAAGGCGGCGACCGCCGCGTGGTCGGCGATGTCGAGCGGCACCAGCTGGGCGCATTCGGCGATGCCGGGATTGCCCGGCGCGGCATAGAACTTGGCCAGCGCGGGGGACTGGGCGATCTTCCAGGCAAGCGCATGCTCGCGCCCGCCGGAGCCGATGAGAAGGACGTTCATTGTGGCCTGTCTTCCCAGGTGAATCTCGTTGGCGGCTGCATAGACCGGAACGGGGTCTGTGACAAAGCCGCGGGTGGGATCGTCCTGATTGGCACGGGTCCTCCGTCCCGCGCCGCGTTTCGCGGCCGGGGTGTGGGGGTGGTTCTGTCCCTCGCCGCGACGAGGGGGTGGCGGGCGCCGCAGCGGCACCGCATCAGATTCAGTTTTCAGGCACCACTCCGGCACCCGCCGCGGCGATTTCTGGCCTCGCCCTCCGCGCTCCGGTGCGGGCCGACGGCTCCGGAGAGTGTCCGGCTGCCGGGTGAGCCGGGTCTCATCGACCTGCCCATCCGGCCCGTCGTCCCGCCCTTAAGGTCAACATGTGACAACGGGCCGTAGTACCCGTGGGCGGACTTGTCGAAGCCTCCCGGGGCGTTCGGACCGTCGTCCTCTCCGGTGGATGCCGCCCGAAGGGCCGCACATCCGCCGATGCCACCCTTCGCAGGGAAGCACGCCGCAGGCGCCGCTCCCCGTCCCACGCAAACGACGCCTCGCGAACGCGCCCCCTCGTGGACGGGGATGCGGCGGA
>JAEVZM010000610.1 GCA_023392225.1 Pseudomonadota bacterium | reverse complement strand
CCGTAGGCCTCCGCGGCGATCCCGAAGAGGGTGTCGCCAGGCCGCACCGTGTGAAGTCGGTAGCCGTAGTAGCCGGGCACGATCCGCGGACCGAAGATGACCGGGACGGTGACCTTGTTGATCTCCGATCCGTCCCGCGCACTCTCCTCGTAGACCTCGACGAACAGCCGGTCGAGCTGGAATGCCGCGCCGGCGAGATCGACGGACAGCGCGAACTGCCCGTGCTCGCCGGTACCGCCGCCGACATTGAAGAAGCCGGTGCGCTCGTCGTGCCCGTCGTGGATGCGATAGTTCAACGTGGCCTCGAAGCCCTGGCCGATGCCGCCGACCAGAACCGGGTCGCCGACCAGATCATAGGGTTTCGGCTGCTGAATCTCGTTGGTCATCGTCGCCTCCTCCTGTGATTGCCCCGTTCCGCCTTGGGGGCAGGAAAAAGCGTAAGTCGGATCGTCATTTCCTGCAAATCGCGGCACAATGGCAACCGGGAGCCGCGATCCCGGACGGGGTCGCCGAAATCGGGGATGGACCATGAATATTTCTAAGCTTGCCGCCGCCGCCCTCGTCGCGGCCGTGTCGATCCTGCCGCCGCTGGTGCCGGCGGAGGCCGCCAATCCGCCGCGGGTCAACCCGCAGAGCTGCAGCCGGCTGAAGGCGGATATGGGCGCGAAGAACGTCTGGCAGACCTCTTTCGTCGGCCAGCGGCAGGGACCGTTCGACCAGCTCGAATCCTACCACGCCGCGCCCTGCTTCCGGACCCAGGCCGACTGCAAGGCGTGGCTCTACTGGGCGCAGACCGACTGGGATCGGTACCAGTACTTCACGCCCTGCAAGAAGGGCATCCGCTAGGGCAAGAGAAAGGGCGCGCCAGTTGCCCGGCGCGCCCCGAAATCCCCGGCGATGTGAGCCGGCTCAGCGGCCGCCCATCGCCTTCTCGTACATCTCGAGCACGTAGTCCCAGTTGATCAGGCTGTCGACCCAGGCGTTCAGATAGTCGGGACGCCGATTGCGATAGTCGATGTAGTAGGAGTGCTCCCACACGTCGACGCCGAGGATCGGGATGCCGCCGTGGACCAGCGGGTTCTCGCCATTCGGGGTCTTGGTGATCTCGAGCTTGCCGTCGCGCAGCCCGACCCAGGCCCAGCCCGAGCCGAACTGGCCGGTCGCCGCCTGGACGAAATCGGCCTTGAACTTGTCGTAGCCGCCGAGGTCGGCGTCGATCGCCTTGGCGAGCGCGCCCGGAATCTTGTTGCCGCCGCCCTGGGGCTTCATCCACTTCCAGAAGTGGATGTGGTTGTAGTGCTGGGCCGCGTTGTTGAACAGGCCGGCATTCTTCGAGTAGCTCGCCTTGACGATCTCCTCGAGGCTCTTGTCCTCGAGGCCGGAGCCCTCGAGCAGCTTGTTGCCGTTGGTGACGTAGGCCTGATGGTGCTTGTCGTGATGGTATTCCAGCGTCTCCATCGACATGAAGGGCTGGAGGGCATCATAGGCGTATGGGAGGGGTGGCAATTCGAAGGCCATTGGACAAGCTCCTTGGTCGGAATGTCGCCTCCGGCGCGCGTTCCGGCGCCATGAAGCGGGGCGCGAAGACGCCCCATGTGACGCACGGGAACATAGGCCCCCAGTTCCGCCCCGACAACCAGCTTCCGCCGTAATCCCGCCCGGGAGGACGTCCTCCCGGGCGAGGCATGGCACGCGGCTCAGATGCCAAGGTCGAGGTCGAGATGGGGCACCAGCCCCACGTCGACGAGGGCCTTCGAGGCCGACGTGGCAGCGCTCGTCGCGTCGCCGTCGCTGACCTGGTAGGTGATCTCGCGCTGTCCGAGCACGACATTGAGGATGTTGAGGATGTCGGTGCCGAAGGTCACCGACTCGAGGGCGGCCTCGTAGTCCGCCGTCGAGGCCGTGCCGGTGAGGGTCAGAACGCCGGTCGCATCGTTGTAGCTGCCGGTGATGCCGTTCTGATCCACGAAGTTCAGCTGGTCGCCATCCTGGAAACCCGAGGTGATGGCGACCGTCGCCCCTTCCATGTTGGTGTCGTCGGGATCGATGATCGCGATGCTCGGGTCGATCGTCACCGACAGGATGTCGAACAGGTTGAGGTCGACATCGGCACCGGCGATGAGAACGGGCGCATCGTTGCCCCCGTCACCACCACCACCACCGCCGCCGCCCCCGCCTCCACTACCGCCGCCCCCGCCGGAGCCCGGCGGCGAGATATCGATGGTCTGGTCGGTGAACACCAGCCTGTCCATGTCGGTCGCGAGGAAGTCGACGCCGTCGGCCTGGGTCCCGCGGGCGTGGGTGATCTGCAGCCCGCCGGACACCGTGACGATGTCGTAGTCGGCGAGGTTTCCGGAGAAGTGGGCGTAGTCGATCCCCTTGCCGCCATAGAGGGCATCGTTGCCGCCCCCGCCGGTCAGGTGGTCGTCACCGCCGCCACCCCTGAACTTGTCATCGCCCGGACCGCCGTAGATCTTGTCGTTGCCGCTGCCGCCCTTCAGCAGGTCGTCTCCCTTGCCGCCGTCGAGCTTGTCGTTCTTGCCGCCGCCCTTGAGGACGTCGTCGCCGCCGCCGCCCTTGAGCTTGTCGCGTCCGCCGCTGCCCTTGAGGAGATCGTCGCCGCTTCCGCCGTACAGCCTGTCATTGCCATCATTGCCGAAGATGTCGTCATTGCCGCGCTTTCCCTCCAGCCAATCGTTGCCGCCCAGCCCGAGCAGCTTGTCGTCGTCGCCTGTTCCCTTGAGATGGTTGGCGCCCCGATTGCCCACAATTCTCGACATGCTCTCAACTCCCATGACGTTTCAGGTTGCACTCCAGCAAGGAACTCTACGCCGGGCAGACGACATGGTTTCAGAACATCGTCATACATTTTGTCTATAGACGATATATTTCGTTTATATTGATCGTACTCTATAAATTAAGATCACACGGTTTGTATTCTGTGTCTTGAACAACTCAAAGCAATCCCCTAAAAAACCAACACAGATAGATGTATCGAAAAGCGCGCCACCGCGCCGGCCCACCGAGAGTCTCTCTGTAAGCTTTTGCACAACCCAGGGCATTGACGGCGCGGCGGAAGTTGATCAGGGTAAGACTACCCAAGGTGGAGCCATGCGCCATCGCTATGACAGGGTGAACGTTCCGACCGAGCTCGCGCGGGCCCTCGTCCTGGTCAGCGAGGCAGGAAGCTTCACGCGCGCTGCCGAGACGCTCGGCCTGACCCAGCCGGCCATGACCGCCCAGATCAAGCGCCTCGAAGGGATCGTCGGCTCGCCGCTGCTTGAGAGGAGCGCCGGCGGGGTCGAGCTCACCCAGATGGGACGGCTGGTCCTCGACCATGCACGCGGCCTGCTCGAGGCCAATGACCGCATCATGGCGCTCGCCGGCGCCGGTACCGAGACGCAGGTGCGGATCGGCGTCGCACAGGCCTTTCTCGAGCCGTTCCTGCGCGAGTTCATCCGCGATGCCGAGCGGCCGGGCGTTCAGATCAAGTGCCTGCCGTCCAACGCCATCGGGACGAACCTCGCCGACGGTCACCTCGACGTCGCGCTGCTCCTCGTCCCGGACGCCTCGCTCGAGCCGATCGTCGCGTGGCGAGAGGCCATGTCCTGGGTCCAGGCTCCCGGCTTCGCCATCGACACCGGCCGGCCCATCCCGCTCATCGCGTGGCCGAGCAAGCTCGCCGACATCCTCGCGTACAACGCGCTGGAGCGACACGGCCTCGACTATGCCTTCGTCCTCGTCAGCCCGGACATTCAATGCCGGATCACGGCGACCCGCCTCGGCTTCGGGGTGACGGCGCTCCTCGGGCGCTCGATGGTCGACGTGCTCGAGCCGGTTCCGGCCGGCGTGCTGCCCGCCATCCCGCCGGTGCGCGTCGGGATATGCCTCCGACGCGGCCTGCGCGAACGCGACGTAGCGCCGATCACGGCGGCGATGCGGCGCGCCTTCGCGGCGGAGATCGCGGCGAGCGGCGCGTAGCGAGGGGCGAACGGCTGACCGGGGCGGGCGGCCCTAGCGTGAGAGGATACCGCCCAGCACGCTCCGGAG
>JAEVZM010000543.1 GCA_023392225.1 Pseudomonadota bacterium | reverse complement strand
GCGGGGAGGGCCCCCGCCCCGGGGGGCGGCACGGAAGGCGCGGCGGAGCTTCGCCACTTCCTCCTCGTGCAGCTCGCAGGCGATCAGGCGATCGTCCTCCCTGAGGAAGGCTTCGATGATCGCCGGCGAGCCGGGATATGTGGCGAGGCCGTCCGGATTGAGCCGGCGCACCATCTCCAGATAGGCCGGCACCGACGGCAGGGCGGCATCGATCACCCGGCCGATGCCGTCGGCCGCCTCGCCGGTCTTGCCCGCCTCGATCGAGCGGAGGTCGTAGCGCCCGGCTCCGGCATGGGTGTCGAGCACGGTGAAGCGCTTCGGCTTCTTCCTCAGATGCTCGAGCAGCATCACCAGCACGGCGTGCTTGAACACGTCGATGTGGTTGCCGGCATGATAAGCGTGGCGATAGTTCATCGAGACCTTCTCGTCGGCGTTGCGGGGCGTTAGGCTTTGCGATGTTGCAGCGCATCGGGGGTGCGCTGATGCAGATCTTGCAGGGGTGGCATAGGGGGCGACGACACGACGGTGCTGACCATACTTTCCGCGGGACTCGGGGGCCTCGGCATCTTCTTTGCCGGAATGTACCTCCTGTCGGAAAATCTCAAGAAGCTGACCGGTCGCCGGGTTCGACAAACCGTCGCGGCCTGGACGCGCACCACCTGGGCTGGCGTCCTGTGGGGCTTCACCATCGGCGCCATCGTCCAGAGCACGTCGGCGATCACCTTCATCGTGGTCAGCATGCTGGGGAGCGGCCTGCTCACCGTCGCCAGCGGGCTCGCGATCACCATCGGCGCCAATGTCGGCTCGACGCTGCTGGTGGTCATCGCCACGCTCAACATCCGCCTCTTCATCCTGGTCATGCTCGGCATCGCCGGGCTGTCCTTCGCCAGCGCCCGGCTGGCCCCGGCCCGCACCTTCCTGCTCGCCGTGTTCGGCATCGGCCTCGTCTTCCTCGGCCTCGAGATCCTCCAGGAGGCCGCCAAGCCGCTCGCTGCCCAGCCCTGGGTCCGCGACGCCATGGCCGGCGCCGGGTCGTCGATCCTCCTCGTGTTCGCAGTCGGCGCGGTCCTCTCCTTCGTCACCCAGTCGACCAACGCCATCGCGCTCCTGTCGATCACCCTCGCCACGGCCGGGGTGATGTCCTTCGAGCAGTGCGTGATGGCGATCTACGGCGCCAATGTCGGATCGAGCGGCGTGACCTACGTGCTCTCGGCCGGGTTGCGCGGCCGCCAGCGCCAGGTGGCCATGTACCAGGTGGCCTTCAATTTCGTCGCTGCGGCGGTGATGGTCCCGCTCTTCTTTGTCGAGGTCTATGGCGGCATCCCGCTGTTCATCGCGCTGGTCCGCGAGATGTCGGACGTCCCCTCGTTGCAGCTGGCCTACATCTACGTTGTCTTCAACTTCGTCGGCGGCGTGGTGCTGCTGCCGTTGGTTGGCGCCTCGGCGCGGATGCTCACCCGCCTCTATCCACCACCGCCGGAGGAGGACGATGCGCGACCGCGCTTCATCTACGACCATGCTGTCCAGGAGCCCGAGACTGCGCTCGACCTGGTGGTGCTCGAGCAGCAGCGCCTTGCCAGCTATCTGCCCCGCCTCCTCGCCATCGCCCGCGAATCCGGCTCGGTCACGGCGCTTGCCCGGCAGCGCGGCGTCATCACGGGCCTCGGTGCTGCGATCGACGATTTCCTCGACCACCTCGGCGAGGCGCAACTGACCCATTCCGCCTACGAGCGGCTGAACGGCGTGCTCAATGTCGAGCGGATTCTCGATGGCCTGGCCGAGACGCTGAGCGACCTTGCCCGCGCCGTGGTCGAGGCCGGCGACAGCGCAGCGACCCGGCGCCTGACGGAAAGCGTGGTCGAGGGGCTCGATGCGGTGCTGCTGATTACGGTCGACGCCATCGGTCCGGACGGTGCCGACGACCGGATGTTGCTGAAGCGCATGGGCGGCGATCGCAGCGCGCTGATGCGCCGTCTCCGCGAGGAGTACCTTGCCAGCGATGCGGGGCTGTCGGCGGCCGACAAGATGAGTATCCTCACCATCACCAACTTGACGGAAAGGGCGTCCTGGCTGCTCAATCGATTGATCGATACACTTCCCGGAGAGGATGGCGGCAATCGGGTAGCGGCGGACGCGGCGGAGGGCGAATGAGCGGGAGCGCTGCGGAGCGGACGCTGACACTGCATCTTCCCAACCGACTGTCGGTCATCGGCGAGACGGCGGACGACATCGCCGATTTCCTTCGCGCCAACGGCGTGCCGGAGCGTGCCATCGGCCATCTCGCGCTGGCGCTGGACGAGGCGATGACCAATACGATCGCCTATGCCTGGCCTGAGGGCGGTGACCATGAGCTGACGCTGGCGATGGTGGTCGAAGACGGTGCCGTGGTTGCCGTCGTCTCCGACGACGGGATAGCCTTCGACCCGCTGGAGGTGCCGCCGCCGGACCTCGAGTCGAGCCTCGAGGATCGACCCGTCGGGGGGCTGGGCGTGCACTTCATGAAGACGCTGATGGACGACGTGACCTATCGGCGCGAGGGCGAGCGCAACATGCTGACCTTGCGCAAGCAGTTTGGCGCAGCCTGACGGCAACCCGCCCGGGACGAGGGGCTGGACCGGCAGCCTCGCGAAGACTATCTGGCTAGCCGGCGACGAGGGGACGTGACGAGACGATGATCCCGAGCGAAAAGATCAAGGGCAAGGTGCTGGTGCTGAAGCCGGAGGGCCGGCTCGACAGCAACACCATCAATGCCGCCGAGACCGAGATGTTCGGCTTTCTCGAGACGGGGGAGACGCGCGTCGTCCTCGACCTTTCGAACCTCGATTACATCTCGAGCTCGGGCTTGCGCCTGGTGCTGATGATGGGCAAGCGGCTCGGCTTCAAGGGCGGCAAGCTCGCCCTCTGCGGACTGAAGCCCCACATCCGCGAAGTGTTCGAGATCAGCGGCTTCATCTCGATCCTCACGGTGGTCGACACCCGTGCCGAGGCGGTGGCCGCGGTCAACGGCTGAGGCGGCCTATTCCGCCGCGTCGCGGAAGTCCTCCGCGGGTGGCGGTCCCCGGTAGCGGATGATCAGGCAGGTGATGTCGTCCGACTGCGGCGCGTCGCCGACAAATCGGCTCACCGCGTTGATGACCGACGACATGACGATCTCGACCGACTCGCGATGCGCCTCGGTGAGCGAGCCGATCAGTCGCGCCTCGGTGAACTCCTGGCCGTCCCGGTCCATCGCCTCGGAGATGCCGTCGGTGTAGAGCACGATGGTGTCGCCGGGCGCGAGCTGCACGGTGTTCTCCATGTAGCCGAGGCCCGGCATCACCCCCATCGCGACGCCACCGGTGACCGGGATCTGCGATATCGGTCCGTCGCGCGGGGCGAGCAGCGGCGGATTGTGGCCGGCATTGGCGTAGGTCAGCACCCCGTTGTCGAGGTCGAGAATGCCGTAGAAGGCGGTGACGAAAAGCTCCATCGGGTTCTGCTGGCAGAGCAGGTCGTTGGTCGCGGCAAGACAGGCACCGGCGGATTGGCTGTCGCGGGCGCTGCCCTGGAGCACGGTGCGCGAGATCGCCATGAAGAATGCCGCCGGCACGCCCTTGCCGGAGACGTCGGCGATCACCAGGCCGACGCGGTTCTGGCCGAGCGAGAAGAAATCGTAGAAGTCGCCGCCCATCTCGCGGGCCGGCACCATCGTCGCCTTGCCGGCATAGCGCGGGTTCTCAGGCAGCCGCTGGGGCAGCATCGCCGCCTGGAGCGAGCGGGCAATCGAGAGCTCGGCATCCATGCGCTGGTTGGCCGCTTCGAGCAGGGCGTTCTTGTCGTTGAGCTCGCGGGTCCGCTCCGCCACCAGCCGGTCCAGGATCTCGGTTCGCGCCTGAACCTCGGCGGCCATTCCGGTGAAGGTGCGCGCGAGGTCGCCGAGCTCGTCGGTACGCTCGCGCACGCCGGCGAGGCTCTCCGGATCGTAGCTGCCGCTCTCGAACGCTGCCGCCGCATCGGTGATGCGCACCACCGGCGCGGTGAGGTGGCGTCGCACGTAGAACCAGCCGATCAGGAACGCGCCGATGATGCTGACGACATTGAGGGTGAGAAGCAGGGTCTCGCCGACGTCGATGGCTCGGTTCGAGGCGGTTACCGCCTGCGCGGTGCGGGTCTCGACGTGATCGACGAGCCGGTCGACGCTGGTGGCGAGGCCGGCCGCCATGCGGCGGGCTTCACCGACGATCGACCCGGCCTCGTCGGCGGATGCCAGCAGTTGCCGGCGGAGCTCGAAGACGTTGTCCGGTCCGAGACCAAGGGCGATGAGCGCGGTCGCCGTGTCCTGGACGGACTGCAGCCCACCGGGACCGATCAGCTCGATCGCCCGCTCGAAGCGGTCGCTGGCCGACTGGAAGCGCTCGATCAGCGGCGGGATCAGCGCGGCATCCTCGAGGTCGGTGGCCTCGGCCAGGAGCACGCCGATCAGGTTCGCCTCGATCGAGAGCTGCGACATCGCCGCGTAGGTGAGGATCGTCCGCTCCGAGAAGCGCATCGCCGGCTGCGGCGCCCGGTCGTTCAGCGTGCGATAGCCGGTGGCCAGATAGAGCGTGGCGTCGTCGAGCAGCGGTGCCAGTTGCTCGACGAGCTCGCGATGCAACGTTGCGGCGTGGTCGACGCGGTCGGCGAGGTCGGCGCGGAGGGCAAGCTGGGTGCCGACGACCTGGTCGAGCCGGTCGAGGATGGCGGTCAGTCCCGCGCTGGTCTGTCCGATCTCGGCGATCAGAGCGCGATCCTCGGGGGCATCGGTCTCGTTGCCGATCTCGCTGTTGAGCCGCTCGATGAGGACCTCGAGGTCGCGGGCCTGGGCGTCGAGGGCGCTCATGACCTTCTCGCGCTCGGCTTCGGTCGATGACGAGATCAGCTCCGGGGCGGTCGCTGCGATGAGGTTGCTCTGCCCGGCAAGCCGGAGCGAATCGGTGATCGAGGGGATGTGCTCGCGGGTGATGCGGCGCTGGTGCTGGCCGAGCTCGACGAACGAGATCCAGGCGACGACGCTGGCGGCGAGCGTGATCGCCACGGCCCCGGCGATCGCCAGGTAGAGCTTCGCCGAGAGCCCGATGCGCGATCGCCGCTGGTGCGGAAGTGGGGCGGCTGGGGTGGTCATCGCGTCATCTCCTCGGCGGGCTCGACGGTCCCGTCGGAGCGGATCCTGGTCAGGAAGACCTGGTTGGAGCCGCGGTTGTCGCCCGGCGCATAGCGCAGGATGAAGCCGCCAATGTCGAAGGTGCCGACCTCGGCGAGCTTGGCGAGGAATGCCTCCCGCGTCGGCTCGGGTCCGAGCCGTCGCAGCACCTCGATGGTGAGGCGGCCGGCGATGTAGCCTTCGAGCGAGACGAAGCCGGGCTTAGCGTCAGGCTCCAGGGCGGCGAGAGCGGCGCGGTATTGCCCGAGCAGGGGCATGGCGTCCCCTTCGGGGAAGGGCACGACCTGCGAGACATAAACGCCGCCTCCGACCGGTCCGGTTGCGGCGGCGAGGGCATTGGCGCCGACGAACGAGATGTTCGCGATCACCGCGCCGAGACCGAGCTTGCGGGCCCACTGGGTGAAGACTGCACTCGGCTGGTAGGCGCCGATGATGATGATGGCGTCCGGGTTGGCGCTCTTGATCGACAGGAGCGCGGTCTTCACCGCGGTGGTGTTGCGCAGATAGGTGCCGGCGGCGACCAGCGGCATGTTCCGCCGCTCGAGGGCCGCCTTGACGCCGGCGAGGCCGGTTCGGCCATAGGAATCGTCCTGGTAGAGGATGGCGACACGCTCGACCCCGGCATCGCGCACCAGATGGTCGACGAGGGTCTCGGTCTCTTCGAAATAGGAGGCGCGGATATTGACGACGTTGCGGAGCGCGGGATCGCGCAGGAACTCGGCGCCCGTGAAGGGGGCGATGAACGGCACGGCTGCCGTCCGGGTGATCGGCTCCGCCGCGGCCGATGTCGGTGTACCGACCGCGCCGATCAGGGCGAACACGTGGTCGGCGTCGATCAACGTCTCGGTGTTGGCGATCGCGGCCTCCGGCTCGTAGCGATCATCGCGGGAGATCAGCCTGAGCTCGCGTCCGTCGATGCCGCCGGCGGCGTTCGCCTCGGCGAAGGCCGCCCGGATGCCGCGCTGCATCTCGATGCCGAGCTCCGCCGCGGGCCCGGAAAGGGCGGCCGACTGGCCGAACAGGACGTGGTCGGTCTCGACGCCGTCGGCAGCGGCGGCGGGCGTGACGCCCAGAACTACCAGGATGGCCGCGGCCACATGCCGACGCACGCGCTCACCCATGCTTGCCGCTGCAGCCATTCCTCACCCCGGCGTCTCGGTTCGTAGCCGCCCCGGCAAGGCGTCGCGCGGCGGCTGAGTGTTTAGCATTGCGCAACAAATCCTAACATCTGACTACCCGACACACCGGGAGTTAGTGCTTCGTTAACCATCTTCCGAGAATCTCGACGTGTTTCAATGCATCCCCGCGGCGGGCGATGTCGGGGGTCGGGATCGTGCATGTGACTGACACTGGCCGAGAATCTCTGGCGGCCTTCGGCCGCAAGGGGGGACGATTCATCTGTCGGCCGGCGAATCTGCTGAGGTCCTGCGCGGTGGCGCTCGCGGCGCTGGCCGTCGCCGGTTGCGTCACGCAGGCACCGCGGACCATGACCGTCAAGCGCGAGCTGCCGCCCACGGACTCCTTCGCCCGGATCTGGCCGGGCGGACCAGCCACCGTCTCGGTCTTCGAGAAGCGCTACAAGGATGCCGTGGTGCGTGAAACCATCCTCTCGACCAATTCCAGCGTGTCCGGCCAGAACTTCATCACGGTCACGCTCCATGGCCAGACCGACTTCGTCACGCTGGATGACAATGCGCTCGGCCGGGCCTCGATCGAGGCATCGCAGATCAGGCGCGAGTTCCAGTGGTACCTGCTCGGCGTGCCGATGACGACGTCGAACCTCTACGCGCAGAACAAGTACGGCCCGTTCGGCTTTGCCACCGGCGTCACCCGGAGCGGGGACCGCTGCATCTACGGCTGGCAGATCCTGTCGCGCTCGCGTTTCCTCGAGAACGGGCAGATCAGCATCCGGCTTCGTGTCTGCGACAAGAGCGCGACCGAGCAGCAGTTGCTCAACCTCATGTACAAGTTCGACATCGTCGGCTACCTCCCCTCGCGATTCTGGAACCCCTACGGAAAGCCGCCCGCGGTCTCCAGCAATCTCGGCGCGATGTCGGCACCCGTCGAGCCGGAGCTGCCGGTCACGACCGTCCGCAGGTCGTCGCCGCCGCCGCGACGGGTGGTGATCGCCCAGCCGCAGCCCGTCCGTCCGATCCAGGGGCCAATCGTTCCGTTGCCGGGGGGCTACGGAACCGAAGGACCCGCTCCCGTCGTGCCGACACCCAATTGAGCCGGAGGTCTTAAGCAAGACTCGCGTTTCGAGGAGACTCCATGGTGCGGGGTTAAATAAATGGGAGTGTGACAATGCTAGAGGCAACGGCCGGCGGCTGTTCGCCGACGGACAAGGACTGAGATGGGCAAGGTTGGATTCGCGATCCTGTGGGCGTTGGCGGCCGGTGCTGCGCTGTTCCTGATCGGCTTGCCGATCAGCCTCCAGGCGCAGCTCATTGCGGGCTCGCTCATCGTTGCCGCGATGATCGTGTTGAAGACCATCAAGCCCGAAGGCGTGTGGCGTCTGATCTCGCTGTCGCTCGGAACCGCGATCGTGCTCCGCTACGTCTACTGGCGGACGACCGAGACGATCCCGCCGGTCAATCAGCTCGAGAACTTCATTCCGGGCATGATGCTGTACGTCGCCGAGATGTACAATGTTTGCATGCTCGGCCTGAGCCTGTTCGTGGTGGCCAAGCCGCTCGCGGTGCGCCCGTCCCCGCCGACGCCGGCGGAGCCGCCGACAATCGACGTCTTCGTTCCCTCCTACAACGAGGATTCGGCCCTGCTCGCGACCACGCTCGCGGCGGCAAAGGGGATGGACTATCCGGCCGATCGGTTGACGATATGGCTGCTCGACGATGGCGGAACCGACCAGAAGTGCCGGTCGCAGAACGTCAAGGAGGCCGTCGCCGCCCAGGAGCGGCGCGCCGAGCTGCAGCAGCTCTGTGCCGACCTCGAGGTCAACTACCTGACGCGCGCCAAGAACGAGCACGCCAAGGCCGGCAATCTCAATAACGGCCTCGCCCATTCCAGCGCCGAGCTGGTGGCCGTGTTCGATGCCGACCATGCGCCGGCCCGGGACTTCCTCAACGAGACGGTCGGGCACTTCAAGGACAACCCCAAGCTCTTCCTGGTCCAGACGCCGCACTTCTTCATCAATCCCGACCCGCTCGAGCGCAACCTCAATACCTTCGACTTCATGCCGTCCGAGAACGAGATGTTCTACGGCGTCATCCAGCGCGGCCTCGACAAGTGGAACGCCTCGTTCTTCTGCGGCTCGGCGGCGGTGCTGCGGCGCGAGGCGCTCAAGACCACCAACGGATTTTCCGGCGTCTCGATCACCGAGGACGCCGAGACCGCGCTCGAGCTGCATGCGAGGGGCTGGCACAGCGTCTATGTCGACAAGCCGCTGATCGCCGGGCTCCAGCCCGCGACGTTTGCCAGCTTCATCGGCCAGCGGACGCGCTGGGCGCAGGGCATGATGCAAATCCTGCGCTTCCACTTCCCGCCCTTGAAGCGCGGCCTGTCCGTGCCGCAGCGCCTGTCCTACATGTCGAGCAGCCTGTTCTGGCTCTTCGCCTATCCGCGGCTCGTTTTCCTGATATCGCCGCTTTTCTATCTTTTTTTCGGCGCACAGATATTCGTTGCTTCGGGCGGAGAATTCCTCGCCTACACGGTCATGTACATGATCGCGAACCTTATGATGCAGAATTACCTATACGGTCGCTACCGCTGGCCGTGGATATCCGAGCTCTACGAGATGGTGCAGGCGATATACCTGTTCCCGGC
>JAEVZM010000535.1 GCA_023392225.1 Pseudomonadota bacterium | reverse complement strand
CGGTGACGGTGATGTCGGCGCGCACCGGCTGCGGCGGCACGAAGCGGAAGCCGCCGTCGTCGTCGGTGGTCCCCTCAGCGAGGCCGGTGCCGTCCGCCGCCTTCGCCGTCCACGGCGTGCCCTTCGCCCGTCCGCCGCCGATGAAGAAGGCATAGCCGGTGACCGCGTCGCCGGTCACGGTGGCGAAGACCTTGAGCTTGTGGGCGGCCGCTGGCGCGGCTGCCGCAAGGACGAGGGACAGCGCGAGGACGAGGGCGCGGATCATGCCGCCATCGGGCTGAGCGCGCCGGGCAGCACCCGGGCGAGGAACGTCACCACCACGGCGGTGATGAACGCCTCGGCGATGGCGAGCGGCAGGTAGGTGGCCAGCAGCACGCTGGCGACCGGGGTGTAGTCGGGCGAGGAGAGGGCAAGGGAGACTGCGACCAGCCCGCCGGTGGCGAGCACCGCGAGGGCGCCGGTCGCCGCCGCGAGCGCCATGCGGAGCGGGGCCGAGGCGGTCGTCCGGATCGCCGGGCCGAGGAGGAAGCCGAGCAGCACGCCGGGCGCGGCGATGTTGAAGACGTTGACGCCGAGCGTGGTCAGCCCGCCGAAGCCGAAGAGGAGCGCCTGGAGGAGGAGCGCGACCGTGACCGCGGCGAAGGTCGCCGGCCCGAGCATGATCCCCATCAGCCCGCTGAGGAGGAGATGCACGCTCGACGGGCCGGCGGGAATCGCCACCAGCGAGCCGGCGAAGAAGGCCGCGGACAGGATGGCCGCCCGCGGGATCGACCGGTCGTCGAGATAGCGGAGGCTCCAGCCCACGCCGGCGACGGCAAGCACCGCCCCGCCGATGAGGACCGGGGCCGAGAGGATGCCGTCGGGGATGTGGGCCATCGCTGCCTACCGGGCCGTCATGTCCGTCGCCTTGACCCACATGAGGGCGCCGTTCTCGACCGGCACGGCCTCGCCCTCGGGCGAGGTCATCGGCTCGTCGCCCTCGATCAGCGCGGCGAAGCCCCACCAGCCGGCCCGCGGCATGGCGTAGGTGAAGGTGCCGTTGGCGTCGGCGGTGATCACCTGGGTGATGAAGGCGTCGTTCGGCGGGGTGACCGTGCCGTCGTTGATGAACTCGACCTCGACCTCGGCGAAGGGCACCGGCGCGCCGTCCTTCAGCACCACGCCGGAGAACACGTTGCCGGTCCAGAGGCCGGTCGGGCGGGTCAGCGGACGGATCTCGACCGGCAGGCCGACCAGCGCATCCCAGCCCTCGCCCGAGGCGTAGCTGTCGACCACGACCTTGGCATAGTGGACGATGTACTTGCCCTCGGCCGGTTCCCAGTAGGGCTGCGGCTCGACGAAGAAGATCGCCGCGCCGGGCTCGGCCAGCTCGTGCGTGACCGTCCATGCGCCGGCATCGCCCACCGGCTTCTCGGTGAGCGCGGGCAGGAGGTCGGTGACCTCCCCGGACAACAGGACGCCGGCCCGCACCGGCTTCTTCATGTCCATCGTCGGGCCGCCTTCGACCGGGTGGGTGAACACCAGATCGAGCGTCACCGGGCCGCCGTCCGGCAGCACGTCGGCGGAGGGCGTGATCTCCTGGAAGTGGGCGAAGGCAGGCGCGGAGACCAAGGCCAGGCAGACGGCGGCAGAAAGGCGTGACAGCATTTAAAGATGCGCTCCCCGATAGTATGACGTCTATGTCAGAACATCATACAAGAGGGACTCGGCGCAAGCCCATCCGGGTTGCAGCGCCTGCCTCGAATCGCGCCAATTCTCCTGCGTTGGCCCCGGGCGCGATCGGCGCGCGTTGCCCGAAGCGGGCGGCCGGCAGCCGGTGGGCTCTGTTCAGCTCGGCGCGGCCGCGGCGGCGATCCCGAACTGGCGGCGATAGGCGGCGGGCGTCTGTCCGGTATGCCTGCGGAAGCTGCGGGTGAAGGACGGCACTTCCTGGTAGCCGAGCGATTCGGCAATCACCTTGATCGGCGCGTTGCTCGCTTCCAGCAGCTCGCGCGCCCGGGCGGCGCGCACCTGCCGGCAATAGTCGGCCGGGGCCATCCCGGTGGCGGTGAAGAAGCGGCGCTGAAAGGTCCGCTTCCCGAGCCCGGCCCTCGCCGCGAGCTCGCCGAGGGTGAGGCCGATCCCGTCGCGGCCGTGAATCCACTCCTGCGCCTTCCGCACCGCCTCGTCGCCATGGGCGCGGCTTGGCGGAAAGCCGGCGAAATAGTCCTGCCGTCGATGGGTCGCGTCGGAGAGCATGAACCTGGCCGTCTCGGTCCGGAGGGAAGGACCGAGATAGCGCTCGACCAGCATCAGGCCGATGTCGATCCAGGCCATGAACCCGCCGGCGGTGATCACGTCGCCATGGTCGACGATGCACCGGTCGAGGTCGATCCGGATGCGGGGAAACGCGGCCGCCAGCGTCGTCGCGAAGCTCTGGTGGGTCGAGGCGACCCGCCCGTCGAGGAGGCCGGTGGCGGCGAGCACGTAGATCCCCGAGCAGACCGAGGCAAGGGTCACGCCGGCCGCATGGCGCTCGAGCAGCCAGCGCGCGAGGCGCTCGTTCGCCTCCGGCTGCGGAAGGTCGACCATGGTCGGCGGAACGATGAGGATCTCGGGGCGGGGCGGCTGGCCGGGGGCGCTGTCGAAGACGCAGGCCGCGCCCGGCGCACCGGAGGCCGCCGGGTGCCAGTGGGTGATGCGCAGCCTGGCCGCCGGCGGCCGCTGCTCGAGCGCAAGCGCTTCGGCGACCGCCAGAAGATCGGTCAGCCCGTGGACCGCTGCCGGCTGCGCTCCGGCATAGAGGACGATGCCGACCTCGTAACTCGCGGGCGTCGACGCGGGCTTTGTCATGCGCGGCCAAGACTCTGACGTCTGCGGACATTGCCGCGGTGCAGCGAGCCGATATCGTACCAGTGATCGGACCAACCGCAACGGGTATCGGGACCCGCCTTGGCCGCCCCCCGGGCACATTTCACCCGGCGGCGGCGGTCGGTCCCCGTGCCGCCAACCCCACGGAGCAGAGCATGGAACGGACGGCCTCGGAAGAGACCTATCTCGGCAAGGGCGACCTCAGGATCTTCTTCCGCGCGTGGCGCCCGGATGGCGCGCCGCGGGGCGTGGTCGTGATCTGCCACGGCGTCAACTCCCACGGCGGCCAGTACGCCTGGGCGGCGGGGCGGTTCACGGATGCCGGCTTCGCCGTCTACGCGCTCGACCTCCGCGGCCGGGGCAAGTCCGAGGGCGAGCGCTTCTACGTCGAGGACATCGCCGACTACGTCGCCGACCTCGCCGGCGTCATCCACATCGCCAGGGAGCGCGATCCCGGCCTGCCGCTGTTCCTCCTCGGACACAGCGCCGGCGGCGTGGTCTCCTCGACCTACGTGCTCGACAACCAGGCCGGGCTCGCCGGCTTCATCTGCGAGAGCTTCGCCTTTCAGGTGCCGGCGCCCAACTTCGCGCTCGCGGCGATCAAGGGGCTGAGCCACGTCGCGCCGCGGCTCGGGGTGCTCAAGCTCCACAACAAGGACTTCACCCGCGATCCGGAGGCGCTGGCGCGGCTCGAGAGCGATCCGCTGATCGCCGGCGAGACCCAGCCGGCGGCGACCGTCGCCGCGCTGGTGCGGGCCGACGAGCACCTTCGCGAGTCCTTCGAGACGATCACCATCCCGGTGCTGATCATGCACGGCACCGAGGACAGGGCCACGGTCTGCCACGGCAGCGAGTTCTTCTACGAGCACGCCGGCTCGAAGGACAAGACGCTGAAGCTCTACGAGGGGCACTATCACGACCTCCTCGCCGATACCGGCAAGGAGGGCGTGTTCGCCGACGTCCTCGGCTGGATCGAGGCGCGGCTGCCGGCGAAGGCGGCCGCCTGAGGCCTCGTCAGCCGCGCGCGGCTTCCTTCTCGAGCCGCTTCAGCCAGCGGCGCGCCTCGCGGCGCACGTTCTGCGGGGCGGTGCCGCCGAAGCTGGTGCGGCTC
>JAEVZM010000468.1 GCA_023392225.1 Pseudomonadota bacterium | reverse complement strand
GGCTACCGCCCGGTCGCCGCGCTGGCTGTAGGAGATGAAGGCGTCATAGGTGGCACCCGCCGGGCCGTGCGGCGGCGCTTCCCCGTCCTCGTGCTTCGTTGCGGCGACATCCGGCATGCCTCGGCCTTCGTGCCTCGTCCCGCTCCCCCCGGGGTGCAGCGTTCACCCGTGAGGAGTGTCACACGAATCCGGCGCGGTGTGGACCAGTATCGGGCCGGGATGCGGCGGCCCTTCGAAGCGCGCAGCTATCGCAGGCAAGAGATGCTCGCACCGGAGGGCAGCCCGGCCGCGCCGTCAGTCCGCCACCGCCTTCACCAGGACGGTCGCGGTGGCGAGATGGCGGAAGAGGTTCCGCTCCTTGAGGATCGGCCACCAGTCGTAGAGGAAGATCTCCATCGGCCGCCACAGCGCCACCCAGCCGAGGATCACCAGGCCCTCGATCCAGTACTGGCCGAACATCCCCTCCAGCAGCTTCGACAGCACCGTGCCGACGACGAGCGCCAGCGCCAGCACCGCCATGCCGATCACCAGCGACAGCCGCCCGACGCGCAGCAGCTCCTTGAGCTCGAGCGCGGCATGCTCGGCCCTGTCCTCGAAGTAGTTGCGGAAGGCGACCGGCAGGTTGGCGGCGTCCGGACCCCGCGCCTCGTCGGCCGGCAGGTGGACGACGATCGTCACCGGCGCCTTCGCCGGCAGCTCGCGGGCCGAGCCGACGATGTAGTCCTCGGCGCGCGCGGCAAGGTCGCGCCGCGAGAACGGCGAGGGATCGAGCGAATCGAACAGCTGGCTCACCCGCTCGACCTTGATCTCGATGGTGGCCGAGGGAGCTGGCTCCATCACTGCGACCCCGCCGGACGCGACCGGATCATTTTCATCCCGTCTTTCGCTGCCGTTGCTCGACGTGCTCACGGAGAGCGCGGTTGATCTCGCTCTGATAGCCCTTGCCATTGGGCGCCTGGGCCTTGAACCACGCTACCACGTCGGCATCCAGCCTCAGGGTGAGTTGTCGTTTCACGGGCCGGTAGAAGACCCCTCGCCGCGCTCCGCGCCAATCCTGCACCTCCGGGATGTCAACCGTGTCGATCGCCTCCTCGGGCATGTCGGCCAGGCCCGCCAGCTCGTCGGCCTGGCGTTTCTCGTGCCGATCAGAAATCGCCTTCTTCATAGGCTCTCCTTTCATGCGCCGTGGCCTTTCTGGCGCTGATGATGCGACCTACCAATTCGTGCGACGCTGGGTCTGCGCTCGGCTTGGTATGCCTTGCGCAAGACTGCCCCTACTGCGCCGGCTGGTCGATCTCCGACAGGCTCTGGGTCAGCATCATGCGCAGCGGCAGCATCGCCATGTTGAGCGTGCCGTCGGCCTGGAGCTTGTCCAGCATTGCCAGCGCCTCCTCGATGAGGGCGCGCTTGCGCACCGGGTCGAGCACCATGATCTGGGTCTGGGCGATCGACATGATGAGGTCGGTCTGCCGCTCGACGCTGTCCGGCTCGGCCGCGACCAGCGCCCGGGCGATGCTCAGCCCCTCCTCGTAGGCGGCGACCGAGTTGTCGAAGTCGTAAGCCTGGAGGCGCATGCCGCCGACCCGGTTGAGCGTCACCATGAGGTCCCGCTGCCAGTCGAGATTGGTCGGATCGCTCTCGACGAGCTTGCGGTCGATGACGAGGCTCTCCTCGAACAGCTTCAGCGCACCGGCATTGTCGCCGGCCTTGACCGTGGCGTCGCCGAGCCGCTGCAGCGCCACCGAGAGCCCCCGCTGCCAGACGGTGTTGGCCGGATCGGACTGGGTGAGTGCGCGGTTGATCGCCAGCTGCTCCTCGTAGAGCTTGAGCGCCGTGTCAAGGTCGCCCATGGCCAGCGCCGCGTCAGCCTCCTTCTCGATCGCGATGGCGAGGTCGGACTGGTAGCCCCGGTTCTCGGGATCGCTGGCCGCAAGGCCGCGCATGATCCCCTCCGCCTCCTGGAAGAGGGCCAGCGCGGCGGCGTTGTCGCCGGCGACCAGCTTCTGGTCGGCGATGCGCTGGATGGCGATGGCGAGGTCGCGCTGGTAGGGCGCGCTGGTCGGATCGCGCGCAACCAGCTGGCGGACGAGGTCGAGACTCTCCTCATAGGCGGCGAGCATGCCGGCCTGGTCGCCGGCGCGGCGCTTGGCGTCGCCCACCGCGTTGAGCGTCTGGCCGACGCGGCGCAGCCATTCGTCGTTGTCCGGGTCCGCCGCGGCGAGGCCGCGGACGATGCCGAGCCCCTCCTCGTAGAGCGCGAGGCCCTCGGCCGCACGGCCGGACGCGGCGAGCACGTCGCCGACCTTGATCAGCGAGATCCAGACATCGGCCTTGAGGTCGGCGTCGTCGGGACTGGTCTCGAGCACGGCGCGCGCGAGATCGAGCGACTCGCGGTAGGCCGTCTCCGCACCGGCGAGGTCGCCGGTCTGGACGTCGAGGTCGCCGAGGCGGTTGAGCGTCAGCAGCAGGTCGCTCTTCAGCTTCGGATCGTCCGGCTGCTCGGCGACGAGGCGCCGGCGGAGGACGAGCGCCGCATCGAGGGCCTTCCGCGCCTCATCGCTGTCGCCGGCGGCCATGTAGGTGTCGCTGAAGAGGGTCAGCGTCGCCGCCTGCCCGCGCAGCACGCCGGGGTCGTCCGGCGCCGCCTCGCGAAGCGCCGAGATCGCTGTCTCGACGCGTTGCAGGATGGCGCGAAGGTTCTCGAGCCGCATGCCCTGCACGTCGCGGACGCCCTGCGCCACGTCGCGGGCGACGTCGTAGACGATGTCGCTGGCGATGCGGAAATTGGCGTTCGCCCGGTCGGCCTCGGCATTGGCCCGATCCGCCTCGGCGTTGGCGCGGGTCGCCTCGGCATTGGCCCGGTCGGCTTCCGCGCTCGCCCGCTGCTCGGCCCGGAAGGCGAGCACGCCAGCGGCGATGGCGACCAGCGCGACGAGGCCCAGGATGACGGCTGCGACCCGGGTCCGCCGCTGCACCCGCTGCGCCGCGTCGCGCTCGGTCTCGGCCTGCTTGAGCCTCGCCGCCTCGAGCGCCTGGCGCTGCTCCTCGGCGAGGCG
>JAEVZM010000406.1 GCA_023392225.1 Pseudomonadota bacterium | reverse complement strand
CCGGCAATTCCGGCGGGCCGCTGGTCGACATGGCCGGCCGGATCATCGGTATCAACACCGCCATCTACTCGCGGACCGGCGATTCCAACGGCATCGGCTTCTCGATCCCCTCGAACATGGTGCGGATCGTCGCCGACTCGGCGAAGTCCGGCGTCGGCCATGTCCGCATGCCGTGGGTCGGCGTGCGCTTCCAGGAGGTCACCCCGGACATCGCCGAGGGCCTCGGGCTCAAGCGGCCGAGCGGCGCCCTGGTCACCGAGGTCGGCCCGGACAGCCCCGGCGCGCGGGCGGGGCTCAAGACCGGCGACCTCGTGACCTCGATCGACGGCGTCGAGATCAGCGATCCGACCGGCATCAACTATCGGCTCGCGACCAAGGGTATCGGCGCGACGGTCGACCTCAGCGTGATGCGCGATGCCAAGGAGTACGTCGCCACGCTCGCGCTCGAAGCGGCGCCCGAGACTGTGCCGCGCGACGAGCTGGAGATCGCCGGCTACTCGCCCTTCACCGGAGCCCGGGTGCTGAACCTCTCTCCCGCCGTCGCCGAGGAGCTCGCCTATCCGGGCAAGAGCGAGGGCGTGATCGTCAGCGACATCACGGCCGGCTCGCTCGCCGACGAGGCCGGGCTGCGCCGCGGCGATGTGGTCGTCGAAGTCAACGGCGCCTCGGTGGCGACCACGCGCCAGCTCGCCGAGATCGCCGATCAGCAGGTTCGCGTCTGGGACGTGGTGATCGAGCGGAAGGGGCGGATGATCCGCTCCCGGTTCCGCGGCTGAGGGCCGGCTCAGACGTCGTAGCGGTACATCCTGAGGCCGTCGGTCGGATCGACGAAGATCTGCTCGGCGCTGGCGAAGCCGGCGGCGCGTCCGAGCTCGAGCCATCCCGGGGCCGTCTCGGGGAGGTCGCAGGTCGCGATGTGATCGGCGAGCTGGGACCGCTGCTCGACGGTGAGCGTCGTCCAGAGCGGCGCCTGGGCGGCGAGGAAGCGGTGCACGAAGCCTTCCCGGTCCTCGTCCTCGCGGCGGGTCGGCTCGTAGAGCACGAAGCTCCGGCCCACCGTCGGGCGGATCGCTTGGAACAGACGCAGCTTGTCAGCGGTGACCAGGTGGTGGATCGAGAGCCCGCACCAGACGACGTCGGCCGGCTCGGGGCGCTCCTCGATCGCGGCGACGAAGTCCTGATGGTCGAGATCGACCTCGTAGGGCTGGCCGTCCAGCATTGCGGCGGCGAGCTCGATCGCCGGCTCGGCGAGGTCGATGCCGTGGTAGTGGCTGACCTTGGTGCCCTCCAGCGCGCGACGCGTCAGGCTGGCGTCGCCACAGGCGATGTCGAGGAAGGCGAATGGCGCGTCGATGGCGGCGAGGACGTCGTGGAGCGCCCGGCCGGCGGCTCGGTGCGATAGCGCGTCGCAGTCGACCAGCGCCTGGTAGGCGGCCCACTGAGTCTGGAACTGCACCATCGCGGCGTCGTCGATCACGGCGCCGCCCGGCGCAAACTGGTGGATGTGAACGTTGACCAATTGTCCCCCCTCGCGCATTCGCGGCAGAATGGCCCCGGGACCCTTATATTTGAGCAGGTTGAAGATGTCCCGCAGGGGCGATTCGAGGATGTGTTCCCGGTGAAGAAGGGTGGAGCGACGCTGTTCGAGGCGGCGGGCCTCGAGGGGGGCGCGCCGCGTCCGCTGGCCGACCGGTTGCGGCCGGCGCGTCTTGCCGATGTCGTCGGGCAGGACCACCTGCTCGGGCCGTCGGGGGCGATCACCCGCATGCTCGATTCCGGCACGCTTGGCTCGATGGTCTTCTGGGGCCCGCCGGGCACCGGCAAGACCACCGTGGCGCGGCTCCTCGCCGATGCGACCGATCTCGAGTTCGTGCAGGTCTCTGCCGTGTTTTCCGGCGTCGCCGACCTCAAGAAGGTGTTCGAGGCGGCCCGCGCCCGGCGCGAGACCGGCAAGGGTACGCTGCTCTTCGTCGACGAGATCCACCGCTTCAACCGGGCGCAGCAGGATTCCTTCCTGCCGGTGATGGAGGACGGCACGGTGACGCTGGTCGGCGCGACCACCGAGAACCCGTCCTTCGAGCTCAATGCCGCTCTCCTGTCGCGGGCGCGGGTGCTGTCGTTCCGGCCGCTCGAGCCCGAGGCGATCGGCCGGCTGCTGGCCCGCGCCGAAGCGGAGGAGGGGCGGCCGCTGCCGCTCGACGACGCGGCGCGCGACATGCTGGTCGGGATGGCGGATCGCGATGGCCGCGCGTCGCTGACGCTGGCCGAGGAGGTATGGCGCGCGGCCCGCGAGGGCGAGGTCTTCGGTCCGGTCGCGCTCCAGGAGATCCTGCAGCGTCGCGCCCCGATCTACGACAAGGGCCAGGACGGCCACTACAACCTGATCTCGGCGCTGCACAAGTCGGTGCGCGGCTCCGATCCCGATGCGGCGCTCTACTATCTCTGCCGCATGCTCGATGCCGGCGAGCAGCCGCTCTATATCGGCCGCCGGCTGGTGCGGATGGCGGTCGAGGACATCGGCCTCGCCGATCCGCAGGCGCTCACCATCGCGCTCGCCGCCAAGGACGCCTACGACTATCTCGGTTCGCCCGAGGGGGAGCTGGCACTGGCCGAGGCCGCGGTCTATCTCGCCACCGCGCCGAAGTCGAATGCCGTCTACACCGCGTACAAGGCCGCGACCCAGGCGGCGAAGGAGGGCGGGTCGCTGACCCCGCCGAAGGTCATCCTCAATGCCCCGACGGGCCTGATGCGGAAGGAAGGCTACGGCGCGGGCTACCGCTACGACCACGACGAGCCGGAGGCCTTCTCCGGGCAGGACTATTTCCCCGAGGCGATGGGGCGGCAGACCTTCTACGATCCGCCGGAGCGCGGCTTCGAGCGCGAGATCCGCAAGCGCCTCGACTACTGGGCGAAGCTGCGCCGGGAGCGGCAGGGCGAATGACGCTGGGGGTATCGACGCCACGGGGGGCGACGCTCCGCGGGGATGGCGGAGGATGAAGGTTCTCCACGTCTACAAGACCTACCTGCCCGACAATTTCACCGGGGTGCCGCGCGTGATCCACAGCCTCGCCGAGGCGCATGCCGGCCTGGGCATCGCCAGCGAGGTCTTCACGCTGAGCGACAGGCCGGCGGCGGAGCCCATTCCGATCGGGCATCACCTCGTCCGTCAGGCGAAGCGTCGGGTCTCGGTCGCCTCGACGTCGCTGTCGCTCTCGGCCTTCGGCGCGTTTCGCGCTGCCGTGGCGAGGGCCGATCTCGTCCACTACCACTTCCCTTGGCCGATGGGCGACCTCCTCCATCTCGCCCATGGACGGCACACGCCGGCGATCGTCACCTACCACTCCGACATCGTCCGCCAGCGCCTGCTCAAGCGTCTCTATGCCCCGGTGATGGAGCGCTTCCTGTCCGGAATGGCGCACATCGTCGCCACGTCGCCGGACTACGCCAGAACCAGCCCGGTGCTGGCCAACCACGCCCGCCAGCTCGCGATCATCCCGATCGGCATTCCCGACCGGAGCGCGCCGTCGGAGGAGGCGCTGGCCCGTTGGCGGGCGCGGCTCGGCAGCGGCTTCTTCCTGTTCGTCGGGTCGCTCCGCTACTACAAGGGCATCGGCTACCTCATCGAGGCCGCGCGCCTGTCGGGGCTTTCTGTGGTCATCACCGGCCGTGACGAGCAGCGCCAGCTTGAGGGTGTTGCGCTCCCCGCGAATGTCACCGTTCTCGGCGAGGTCGGCGAAGAGGACAAGGAGGCGCTCCTGTCCCTCTGCCGCGCCTTCGTGCTGCCGTCCCATCTCCGCTCCGAGGCCTTCGGCGTGGCGCTGCTCGAAGCGGCGCGGGCGAGCCGGCCGATGATCTCCTGCGAGATTGGCAGTGGCACCAGCTACGTCAACCGAAACGGCGCGACCGGCCTCGTGGTGCCGGCCCGGCGACCGGACGTTCTCGCAACGGCGATGGCGCAGCGCGCCCGCGACGAGGAGGGCGCCGCAGCAATGGGAGCGACGGCCCGGCTGCGGTACGAGCAGCTCTTCACCGACGCCGCGATGGCGCGGGCCTATCGCGATCTCTACGAGGCGGTGCTGGACAACCGTGGTAAGGCTGCGGAGGCGGCGGTCTGAGGGGCATGGAGCGAAGCGTGGACGAGCACCGGCGGGCGGGCACCGAGAAGGTCGCCGTCGTTCTTCCCTGCTACAGGTCGAAGGAGCACGTGCTCGAGGTCATCGCCGGGATCGGCCCCGAGGCGTTCCTGATCGTCGCCGTCGACGATGCCTGTCCGGATGGCACCGGGCGCCATATCCGCGAGACCTGCACCGACCCGCGGGTGGTGGTGGTCGCCAACGAGACCAATCTCGGCGTCGGCGGCGCCACCATGCATGGCTATCGCGTGGCCCTCGCGCATGGTGCGGACATCGTGGTCAAGATGGACAGCGACGGGCAGATGGACCCGGCGCTCCTCGCTTCAATCATCCATCCGGTCACCGAGGGCCTTGCCGACTACGCCAAGGGCAATCGCTTCTTCCACATCGACGGGCTCAAGGCGATGCCGGGCGTCCGCGTCTTCGGCAATGCCAGCCTGTCGTTCGTCTCGAAGTTCTCGACCGGCTACTGGAACATCTTCGACCCCGCCAACGGCTACACCGCAGTTCATCGCGTCGCCCTCGAGGCGCTGCCGCTCGAGCGCATCGACAACCGCTACTTCTTCGAATCCGACATCCTGTTCCGGCTCTACCTGGCCGGGGCGGTGGTGATGGACGTGCCGATGGCGGCGCGCTACGGCACCGAAGTCAGCAACCTCAATGTCGGGCGGGTCGCGCTGCCGTTCCTCTTCAAGAACCTGCGCAACTTCGGCAAGCGCATCTTCTACCGCTACTTCCTGCGCGACGTGAATTTCGGCTCGCTCGAGCTGGTCGTCGGCACGCTGCTGCTGCTGTTCGGCGCGGTGTTCGGCCTGGTCAAGTGGATCGACAGCGCGACCAGCGGCATCCCCGCCACGGCCGGGCAGGTGATGCTCACCGGCCTGCCGATCCTGGTCGGCGTGCAGATGATCCTCGGCTTCTTCTCGTTCGACTTCCAGGCGGTGCCCCGGGTTCCGCTCCAGGTCATTCTCGGCGGTTCGCGGCGTCGTGACGACGCCGCTCCCCCGGAGCGGCGGTAGTGTCCCCGTTCATGGCTTCCGCGGGCCGGGTCATGGCGGCAGGGGTGTGACGCTCTACGTTGACTCGCGGGCGAGGCGAGGCTAGCCATCCCGCACCGCGGCAAGAACGAGAGCTAACATGAAGGTCGCCATTCTGGGCGCAGGCTATGTCGGGCTGGTCACCGGCGCGTGCCTTGCCGACTTCGGCCACCGTGTCACCTGCATCGACACCAACGAGGACCGGGTCAACAAGCTCAAGGCCGGGCAAATCCCGATCTATGAGCCGGGGCTCGACAGCATCGTCGCCAACAACCTGGCGGCGGGCAATCTCGCTTTCGGCACCAGCCTCGACCTCGTGGCCGGCTGCGATGCGGTGTTCATCGCCGTCGGCACGCCGACCGAGCGCGGCGGCAGCAAGGCCGACCTGAGCCAGGTCTTCGGCGCGGCGGCGGCCCTCGCCGAGAAGATCGACGACGACACCGTCGTGGTGTGCAAGTCGACGGTTCCGGTCGGCACCACCCGCGAGGTCGGCCGGCGCATCCGCGCGGCGCGCCCCGGGCTCCGCTTCGAGGTCGCGTCCAATCCCGAGTTCCTGCGCGAGGGCGCGGCGATCGAGGACTTCAAGCGCCCCGACCGGATCATCGTCGGCATCGACAGCGAGCGCGCCCGCGAGGTGCTTTACGAGATCTACCGGCCGCTGTCGCTCAACGAGACGCCGATCCTGTTCACCGGTCTCGAGACGGCGGAGCTGACCAAGTATGCAGCCAACGCCTTCCTCGCCACCAAGATCACCTTCATCAACGAGATCGCCGATCTCTGCGAGCGGGTCGGCGCCAATGTCCAGGACGTCGCCCGCGGCATGGGCATGGATCGCCGCATCGGCTCGAAGTTCCTGCATGCCGGTGCCGGCTATGGCGGCTCGTGCTTCCCGAAGGACACGCTGGCGCTGGTCGAGACCGGGCGGGAGGCGGAATCCCGGCTCGGCATCGTCGAGGCGGTGATCGCGGCCAACGATGCACGCAAGGCCCGTCTCGCCGAGCGGGTGGTGAACGAGCTCGGCGGCTCCGCCGCGGGGCGCACGATCGCGGTGCTGGGCCTGACCTTCAAGCCGAACACCGACGACATGCGGGATGCGCCGTCGCTGGTCATGGTGCCGGCGCTGCAGGCGCAGGGTGCTGCGGTCCGCGTCCACGACCCCAAGGGTATGCCGAACGCCCGGGCGCTCCTCGACGGCGTGACCTGGTGCGATACGCCGCTCGAAGCCGTCCGGGACGCGGATGCGCTGGTGATCACCACCGAGTGGGACATCTACCGGGCGATGGACCTGGCGGAGTTGCGGCGCGCGATGCGGGGCGACCTGTTCTTCGATTTCCGCAACATCTACAAGGCCCGCGAGGTCACCCGCTTCGGCTACCGCTATTTCGGCATCGGCCGCGGCGACGAGCAGGCGACCAGTGCGTCCGAGGATGACGGCCAGTCTCCTGTCCGCCTCGTCAGCTCCTGATCCTCTTGTGAACGGCGCCATGGCCGCTCGCCCGCGGCTGTGGCAATCTGGGTGGCGAGTGGGGCTGGGGCTGCCGGTTTGCGGCACGCCTCCGCATGAGCATCAGGAGTGCCGTTCCATGTCACGTGTTCGTCCCTTGCCGAAAGTCGCCGCCGCGGTCGTTGCCGCCGGCATGATCGCCGCCGCCACGCCGGCGATGTCGGGCTGCTTCGAGCTGATCGGCTGCACCGACAGCGAGTATTTCTCCGAGAGCCAGCTCCGGCGCCTGTCCTGCGACGCGCTGTGGACGGTCCGGAACACCATGTTCTACGAGAACGGCTACTGCTTCCAGACCGCCAAGGGGAAGCAGGTGTTCGGCAATGCCGGCTGCAAGTACACCGTCTCGGGCAAGGTGCCGCTCAACAAGTACGAGCGCGCCAATGTCGAGACGGTGAAGCGGGTCGAAGCGCGCAAGGGTTGCGGCTAGGCCGACCCGCCGGCGCGGCGCTCAGGCCGCGCCATGGCTGCGCGGATACCCGTTCGCCTGCGGCGGCCGCCATGTGGCGAGTGCCGCAGGCAGAGGACGGTAGATCTCCACCAGCAGCGGATGGCAGCGCGCCGCGTCGCTCGAGTGCGACGCGCCGCAGTCGCCGCCGGGACACGCCGACAGCGCTGCCGTCAGCTCGATCTCGGCGAAGAGCTCCAGGTAGTCGCCGGGGCGGACCGGGCTCGCCTTCATGAAGTAGCGATGCGTGTCACGGGTGAATCCGGTGCACATGAAGACGTTGAGCACGTCGTGGACATGCGCCTCGACCTCGCGGGGAGGGACGTTGTGCAGTGCGCCCAGGGCGCGGGCGAGGTTCGAGTGGCAGCAGTGGTGATAGTCGGTACCGTTGAGCAGGCGGTTCGTATACGGATCGCACCGGGTGCCGATCACGTCGTGGACGCCTGAGCCGTCGTCGTCATAGCCGTACCAGGCCAGCGTGTCGGCGGTGATGGTGGCGAGCGGACGAAGCCAGGGGAGGGTGCTCCAGAGCCTGTCGCCCACGCTCACGTGGGTTCCGTGGAACGCCCGCGTCTTGCCGCTGAAGAAGCGCTCCGACGGGTCGTGCCGGTTCCAGAGATTGAGATCGCCCACCTGCGGCCCCTCGCTGCAGACGATCCGGAAGAAGTGGCCGGCCGGCACGTGGAATGCCCTGGCATCGCGGGGCGGGATCACGACCTCGTCGATCTTCTCCGCATCTCGCCGCGCCGCTCCGTAGAAGCCGGCGTCGAAGGGCGGCAGGCT
Organism: Pseudomonadota bacterium; assembly: GCA_023392225.1. GTDB lineage: Bacteria > Pseudomonadota > Alphaproteobacteria > Rhizobiales > Kaistiaceae > Bauldia. The sequence goes on along the minus strand of JAEVZM010000406.1, from coordinate 468 downwards.
GTCAATTGCGTAAGCGATCACCGGGGGCGCACGGCGGCGCTCCTTGGCATCGGGCGGCGGGGTCGGCAAGGTGTCGTCGGCCATCGGCTGCGCTCCGGAGGGTATCGCATTATGCCGTGTCCCGAGCCGGGTGCGCCAGCATCGGCGCAGGCGCCAGCGCATCGTGTCGCGCCCCTCTCCCTCGCTGCCCGTCGTTCCCCCTTGGCCGCATCCTCGGCTCGTGCCCGACGGCATGCCGCAGACGGTCGGACGCGAATTCCCATCGCCACCTCCACCCGTTGATCGAGATCAAACGATCGATTGACTCATTCAATCGATCGTGTGAATGATATTCGGGCCGGGCCGGGCGGAAGCGCGACAGGAGCGCCGTCAGGATTCTGGTTCACCGGCGCGGTGATTTCACGAGGCTTTGAGACGATGGGCGATGTGGGCACAGGCAAGGGTGCGGCGAACCGCGAAGCGCGGGGG
>JAEVZM010000383.1 GCA_023392225.1 Pseudomonadota bacterium | reverse complement strand
CCCTGAAGGCGCTGCCCCTGCCGGACGGCGCGATGCTCGCCGCTCCGACCCGGGCCGAGGCGGATATCGCCGACCGTGCCGCCGTCGATGCCATGCTCGATTCCGGCAGCTGGACCGCGGTGATCAATGCCGCGGCGTGGACTGGCGTGGACGCCGCCGAGGATGCGGTGGCCGATGCGTTCGCTGCCAATGCGCACGGCCCGGCGATCCTCGCCGACGCGACCCGCCGGCGGAACATTCCGCTCATCCACATCTCCACCGACTACGTCTACGACGGCAGCAAGGCGACGCCTTACGAGGAGGATGACCGGACGGCGCCGCTCGGGGTCTATGGGGCGAGCAAGCTCGCCGGGGAGGAGGCAGTCCGCACCGGCAATCCCCGCCACCTCATCGTGCGCACCGCCTGGATCTCCGGCGGCTCCGGCCGTCATTTCCTCAATACCATGCTGCGCCTGGCGGGTGAGCGCGACCGGCTCCGGGTCGTGGACGACCAATGGGGCACGCCGACCCTTGCCGGTGATCTTGCCGCGGCGCTTCTGGCCCTCGCTCTCCGGGACGATCTGCCGGAGCGCCGGGGCATCTACCACTTCGCCAACCGCGGCGAGACGACGTGGTGCCGCTTCGCGCGGGAGATCTTCGCACTGTCCGCCGCCCGTGGCGGTCCGTCGGCCGAGGTCGAGGCGATCACCACCGCGGATTTTCCCACTCCGGCCCGGCGGCCGGCCAACTCCCGGCTCTCCACCGGGCGGATCGAGCGCGACTTCGGCATTGTGCCGCGCCAATGGGATGATGCACTGAAGGACGTCATCGCTTAGACGTCATGGTCGCTGGATCAGATCCGTCGTTCGCCGCCGCTGGAACGGAAGTCACGCAGCCATGATGAGTTATCGGCTCCTTCGCCTGCTCGACCGGATCGGGATACGGACGCGCTATGCCGATGACCTCGAGGCAGCGCGGGCCAGCGGGCTGCTCGACGCGGCGTGGTACCGCGCCCAGTTGCCGGGTGGCCGCCCGCCACGCGACCTGATCGTGCATTACCTCCTGTCCGGCGCCCGGCGCGGCTACGACCCCCATCCCCTGTTCGACACCCGCCACTACGCGGCCGGGCTGGCCAAGTCGCCCGAAGCGGGGATGAACCCGCTCGCCCACTACCAGGCGACGGGGGATGCGAATGGTCACAATCCGAGCCTTTGGTTCGATGGCGGGTTCTATCGCACCGCACACGAGCTCAGCCTGCCGGAGGGCACGACCGCGCTCCGCGACTATTGGGAGAGCGGGCAGTTCGCCGACCGCAGCCCGCATCCGCTGTTCGAGCTCGCCTGGTACCGCGCCCGCTATGCCGGCGCGATGGCCCACGACAATCCCGTCGTCGACCTGGTCCATGCCGGGCTGGCGGCGGGCCGCGTGCCGCATCGCGCCCTCGACGGCGAGACGCGTGTCGCGCGCGAGCCGGACGCGATCCGCGCCGTCGTCGCGAAGGTCATGGCCACTCCGGAGCCGCGCGGCCCCCGCAAGGTCAGCAGCAAGCAGTTCGACGAGGAGGGGGAAAAGCGCTTCCTCAAGGGACTTGCCGCCGCAGTCGCCCAGTCTCGCGCGCTTGATGATCCGCCGCTGGTGTCGATCATCACGCCGACCCGGAATCGGGCTCAGATCCTGCCGCACGCCATCCGGAGCGTCCTCGATCAGGACTATTCGAACTGGGAGATGCTGATCGTCGATGATGGCAGCGAGGACGATACCGCCGAGGTCGTCCGCAGCTTCGGCGATCCGCGCCTGCGCTATCTCGAGGGCAACGGCAAGGGCGCTGCCGATGCCCGCAACATCGGGCTCGCCGCCGCCGGCGGTGCCCTGTTCGCCTATCTCGACAGCGACAACCAGTGGACGCCGGGCTACCTCACGACGATGGTCGGCTTCGTGCTGACCAACGCTCTAGACCTCGCCTACTCGGGCATGAAGCTCGAGTCCGAGGAGGGGATCCGCTATCGCGGGCGTCCGTTCGAGTACGACGACCTGGTCAATCTCAACTACGTCGATCTCAACTCGATCGTCCATCGCCGAGGCCTTACCGAGACGCACGGGGGGTTCGATACCTCGCTGCGGCGGATGATGGACTGGGACCTGGTGCTTCGCTACGCCCGGGGCGCCAAAGTGAGCTATGCGCCGTTCATCGGCGTGCTCTACGACGAGCGGCGGGAGGTCGACCGGATCACGACCCGCGAATCCGTGGCGTGGCGCTACTTCATCCACAATCGCTACATGATCGACTGGCCCGCGCTGGCGGCGGAAGCGCCCGGGCGGGACCCGAACCTGGTGTCGATCGTGATCCCGGTCTACGGCAAGTACGAGATCACCAATGGCTGCCTCGAGTCGCTGCACCGGCACGCCGCAGGACGCGCCTTCGAGATCGTCGTCGTCAACAACAAGAGCGACCACGCCACCTTCGTCAACATGGCGTTGTGGGATGCCGCGCATGACGATGTCCGCCTCGCGGCGAGCTTCACCAATCTCAACTTCGCCCTCAGCTGCAATGTCGGCTTCGCCCGGACCCGCGGGGCGGTCGTCGCCTTCCTCAACAACGACACGCTGGTCACCGACGGTTGGCTGGCGCCGCTGGTCGAGGAGATCGAGCGCGGGACGGCGGGCGCCGTCCAGCCCAAGCTGCTCTATCCGGACGATACCGTGCAGTCCTTCGGCGCGGCTTTCTCCGACGCTGGGACGATCTCCCACATCCTCTATCGGCACGAGCCGCGCGACGCCCCGCACGTCAACCGGCGGCGCGAGCTCCAGGCCGTCCACGGCGCCTGCCTCGCGGTGAGCGCGGCGGACTTCATCCGCCTGAGGGGCTTCGACCCGCTCTACGTGAACGGGCAGGAGGACATCGACTTCTGCCTGCGCCTGACGGAAGCGACCGGCAAGCCGTCGGCGGTGGTCCCACAGTCGACGGTCTACCACCTCGAGGGCAAGACCCGGGGCGGTCGCAATCCCCACAACCATCGCAACCGTTCGCTCTTCGTCGAGCGCTGGCAGGGAAAGGTGCGAGCGGACGCCCCCGCCATCTACGAGGAGGACGGCTTCGTGGTCGCCGGCTACGATACCGACGGCGAGGAGCTCATTCGCCAGGGCATCGCGGCGTTCAAGCCGCGGCTGGCGCGCGCCGGATAAGGGGCGCCATCACTCCGCGCCCGCGCCGCTCAGCGGCGTGAAGCCGGCATCATGGCCCCAGAAATCCCCCTCGACCACGAAAGTGACCGAAAGGTCTTCGAGCCGCGTTGCGTCCGGGACGGGCCAGGAGAGGATCTGGGACCGACCGGGCCGAATGTCCGAGGCGATGTTGACGCGCTGCGTCCAGTCCGGGTCATCGCCGATCCGCCAGGACAGCCTGAACGGATGCCGGGATACGCCGTGGATGGTCTTGCCGGAGCCATTCGTCACCCGAACCGAGGCGACGAGGACCCGCCCTTGCGTCAGCCTGAGCTCGTCGAGCGTGATGAGGGGCGCATCCTCGCGCCGCAGCGATCGTCCGGACGAGACGCGGACCGCGTCGAGTGTCGCGGGCGAGAGATCGCATGGTCCCATGTCGATTGCGACGGGCGTCTCGCCCAGCGCCGTGAGCTTCGGCAGGTCGCGCCGCTTGGCCAGCCGCTCATAGTGCTTCAGCATCGCCTGCGCTGCCGCGCAGCTCGGCACGAAGGTGAAGCCGGGCGGCATGTAGCCCGAATAGCCATGGAGCAGTGGGCGGCCGGACTGCTGGGTGGCGAGCATCTGATCGAGGGCGTGGACCACCCAAATCTCGCTCGCCCCGATGCCGAAGACGATCGGCCCGTCATCGTCCGGGGCGGATGAAAGCAGCGCCTCCACCCGGGCTTGCGACTTCGCGCTCGAGTACATGATCTTGCCGATGGTCGCGATGTCGAGCGTCATCCAGGCGGCGACGACGATCGCCGTCGCGGGCACCAGCCAGGGGAGCTTCTCGCGGGCGCTGAACTCGCGCAGTGCGAACCCGATCAGGAGCACGATCGGAAACGCGAGCACCAGCATCACGCGCGACACGGCCCGGATCGAGTTGAAGCCGGGCAGCTGGGCGATGACCCAGTAGAGCGACACCCCGTCGATGCTGGTGAAGAGCACCAGGGCGGAGAGAATGCAGAAGGTGAGGGCGCGGAGGCGCGGGGTCGTCGAGCGCCAGGTGAAGAGGACATAGACCAGCGCGACGATGGCGAGCAGTGTCAGCGGTACGCCAAGGAAGATCTGCTGTTCCCCGCGGGCGGGCACGTCCGGCAACGCGTGCGACAGCGGCGCCCAGTAGGGCAGCCGGTCCGACAGCAGGTAGGACTGAAGCCGCGGCAGCATGCTGCTGATCTCGGCCCACGGCCGCTCGATTCCGTAGAGGCTCGCTACATAGCCGTGGAAGCCGAGCAGCAAGAACAGGGCGGCCACAGCCACCGCGGCGACGGCGGCGGATGGCCATGCCCGGCGATCGAGGTTGCGCAGGGCGAGCAGCATGATCCCGGCCCGTCGCCGCCAGCCACGGAGCGAAAGGCCGTCGCGCGCGACGAAGTTGCCGATGAACAGGAGCCCGCACAGGATGAGCGCGAACATGCCCAGGTAGACGTTGATCAGCGTCTGGACGGCGACGGCGGTCAGGAGCCGGAACAGGTCCGCCGGTGCGCCCTTCTCGGCGTAGCGGAGGGTAAACCAGAAGCAGTAGGGGACGGCGATGCGCCAGGCGAGCTGGGCATGTCCCATCTGCACCATGGCGGGCAGGCTGAACGCGAAGGCCAGCGACAGCGCGCCGGCAAGCAGCGGCGTGAAGGCCAGCTTGCGGCAGACGTGATAGGCGGCGAAGAACGAGGTCAGGTACCCGAGCGCGAACCAGACCTTGAAGGCGTCGTAGCTGTCGAGGCCGACGGCACGGAAGAGGCTGTACACCCAGGCCGTGCCGGCATGGGTGTCGCTGAAGGCGAGCGCATACGGATAGGGCCAGAAGATCGCCGGCGAGAGCAGCGAGGATTCAAGGCCGCTCATCCAGCGGAAGACATGCTCGAGCACATAGAGATTGAAGCGAGCGTCGGCGAGGTCGCCGGGCACGTCCTCGATGCCGAAGACGAACGGCTGGAAGAACGTCAACCAGGCGATCAGGCACCCGGCAGCGAGGACCGCGACATCCAGCCAGGGGACGCGTCTAGCGGCACTCATAGCCCATCTCGCCGGTCTGGCTCGTCGCGAACGGATCGACGAGCGCATCGGTATACTCGCCTGCGAGCAGACGATGTCGCGGCAGGAAGTGCGTTCTTAGGAAGTGGCTCAGCGCGGCCAGTGTCTCGCCCTTGGCGGTGAGCTTCACGCAGCCGTCCTCGATGACCACGGTCCCGGACACAAGCTGCTCGGTCAGGCGAACGTCGACGAGCCGGAACTCCGGCAGGTACTCGTTGACGAAGACCTGGCCGATGGCGTCGGCACGTATCCCGCCGCCGCGCTGCTCGAGCTTTTCCAGGATGTAGAGCGAGAGCGAGCGGTCGAGTACCGCCGGCCCGGAGATGGCGAACGCGTACCCGCCGAGCAGCCACACGCAGATCAGCAGAACTTTTTCGAACGATGAGTAGACCCGCCGGCCGATAAGCAGCAGCGCCACGGCCATGACGATCGCGGCGATCGCGGCATCGAGCATCGCGCTGTAGAACACCACGTCGACCCGCAGCCACCGGGCGTGGGCAGCGTAGATCGCGAGCGTCAGGACGGCATAGGCAACCGTCAGCAACGCTGCGAGGGCAGGCTTGCTTCGACCCGGATTCATGCGGTCTGCCAGCACGCTTTCATCTTGGCATCGGAACGCCCGATCCACCCGGCCAGGGCGTACATCGGCTCAATCCCGCCGGTCGGTGGCGAGAATCTCATCGATGAAGACCTCATGCTCGATGGGTTGCAGGGCGCCATTGCGCGAGATTCCAGCAAGCATCAGGCACATCAGTGTCAGCGCGCCGGTCTGGATGAGGATCAGGACGAGCACGCCCAGCGCGACCGAGAACCAACCCGGAGTGGTGAGGCCGACCGCCTTGAGGACCGCCGCGGCAACAATGCCGACGGTCGAGAGCGCCATGACGGCGAGGCAGAACAGGCCGACGCGGACGAGCACATCCTCGGCAAAGACCATCAGCGCGCGGAACCCGTGCAGCACCAGCCCCGGGAAGTTCATCCGGCTCTGGCCTGCATAGCGCGGTCCGCGGTGGATGGATTCGGTCGCGATCCTCAGTTTGGAGGCGATCACGCAGGCGGCGACGTGGGTCCACAACTCCTGCATCGCCGCGAGCCGATGGACGGCCGTCGGCTTGAGCGCCATGAAGTTGCCGAAGCTGATCTCGCGGCCCGCCATGAGCCGGAAGAGCAGGCGGTACGCCTGGTACGACGCCTTGAAACGGACCGTCTCCACCCGGCTGGCGCGGCGTGCCACGGCCGCGTCTGCGCCATCGC
>JAEVZM010000206.1 GCA_023392225.1 Pseudomonadota bacterium | reverse complement strand
GGGCCCCGGGCCCCCGGGCCGCCTCCGCTCCGGTGCTGGTGCCGTCGACGGAAGCCCCTACGCCATGACCCTTCAGGCCGACGCAGCCAACTCGTCTGCAACCGCCTCCCCGAAGCCCGCCGCCCGCCGCTTCCGGCTTGCGTCCTGGGCCCCGGTGATCGTGCTGATCCTGCTCTGCGCGGTGATCGCCGCCATCAATCCGAATTTCCTGAGCTTCGGCAATTTCGTCCGCATCGCCCAGGCGGCGATGATCCCGCTGGTGCTCGGGCTCGGCGCGACCTTCATCATCCTGATGGGCTCGATCGACCTCTCGGTCGAGGGCGTCCTGACGCTCTCGGCGGTGATCCTGTCGCTGCTCGTCCTCCACGGCGCCAACGGCAACGACTTCGGCCTGCTCGCCATCCCGCTGGTGCTGCTGGTCGGCGCCGGCGTCGGCTTCATCAACGGCGCCGTCCACGTCAAGCTCAAGGTGCCGTCCTTCATGACGCCGCTCGGCACGTGGTTCATCGGCGTCGGCGTCGCCAATGCGCTCCTCGGCGGCACCGCGGTCCGCATCAACGACAAGCTGGTCCGGGCGCTCGCCATCGAGCGCGACCCGCTGATCGGCCTGCCCTGGGGGGTGTGGATCGCGATCCTGTGCTTCTTCATCGCGCTGATCATCCAGAACTACACCCGTCTCGGCCGCTACATCTACGCGCTCGGCGGCGGCGAGGACCTCGCGGCGCTCTCCGGCATTCCCGCCGCCCGCGTCCGCATCATGACCTTCACCCTCGCCGGCATGTTCTACGCGGTCGGCGGCATCCTCGCCGCGGCCCAGCTCGGCCTCGGCAACTCCCAGATCGGCATCGGCCGCCTGTTCACCACCATCACCGCGGTGGTCGTCGGCGGCACCTCGCTCGCCGGCGGCTCGGGCAGCGTCCAGCAGACGCTGGTCGGGGTCCTCATCGTCGTCGTCCTGTCCAACGGCATGGTGCTGATGGGCATCCCGCCGAGCGTCCAGATCGGCGTCCAGGGGCTGATGATCATCGCCGCCGTGGCGCTGTCGATGGACCGCAAGATGATGCGGATCGTCAAATGAGCACCGCCGTCCCCGCCCCCGCGCGCACCCCCGCCCTGTCGCTGATCGGCATCGAGAAGCGCTTTCCCGGCGTCCATGCCCTCAAGGACGTGTCGATCGACATCATGCCCGGCGAGGTCGTCGGCCTGATCGGCGAGAACGGCGCCGGCAAGTCGACGCTGATGAAGATCCTCTCCGGCGTCTACCAGCCCGATGGCGGCGAGATCCGCCTCGGCGGGCAGCCGACCCGCTTCGTCAGCGCCGCCGACGCCAACCGCCAGGGCATCGGCATGGTGTTCCAGGAGCAGTCGCTGCTCACCAATCTCAGCGTCGGCGAGAACGTCTATCTCGGCAACGAGGCGCAGTTCACGCGCTTCCGCCTGGTCGACTGGAACGCCCTCTATGCGGCGGCCTCGCGCCAGCTCGAGAAGGTCGAGGTCGACATCGACCCGCGGTCGCGGACCGCCGATCTCGACTTCGCCACGCGCCAGATGGTCGAGCTCGCCAAGACCCTGACGCTCGAGGACCAGGCCCACGGCCATCTCGTCATCCTCCTCGACGAGCCGACCTCGGTGCTCGAGCGCGCCGAGATCGAGATCCTGTTCGCCCGCGTCCGGGCGCTGAAGGCGCGCGCCAGCTTCATCTTCGTCTCGCACCGGCTCGACGAGGTGCTCGAGCTGTCGGACCGCATCTACGTCATGAAGGACGGGGCGGTGGTCGCCGACCTGCCGGCGAAAGATGCCAACATCACCCAGCTCCACCAGCTCATGGTCGGGCGGAGCCTCCAGGCCGAGTACTATCGCGAGGGGCTGCAGCTGCCCTATCGGGACCAGGTGTTGGTCGAGGCGAAGGGCCTCGCCCTCGGCCATGCCTATCGCGACGTGAGCTTCGCCCTCCATGCCGGCGAGATCCTCGGCATCGCCGGGGTGATCGGCTCGGGCCGCGAGGAGCTGACCCGGACACTCGCCGGCTTCGCCCCGCATGATGCCGGCACCTTGACCATCGGCGGCCGGGAGGTTCGGCTCCGCACCCCGGCCGAGGCGGTCGACAACGGCATGGGCTACATCCCCCGCGAGCGCCGCGTCGAGGGACTGGTGCTCTTTCTCTCGGTCGCCGCCAACATCACCCTCGGCAACCTCAGGAGCCTCACCCGGCACGGCCTGATCGACGCCCGCCAGGAGCGCAAGCTCGCCACCCGCTGGGTCGAGCGGCTGAAGGTGAAGACGCCGTCGATCGATGCGCTCTGCCTCAACCTCTCGGGCGGCAACCAACAGAAGGTGGTGCTCGCCAAGTGGCTCAATGCGGAGGCGAAGGTGCTGATCCTCGACCACCCGACCCGCGGCCTCGACGTCGGCGCCAAGGAGGAGGTCTACGAGCTGGTCCGCGCGGTCACCGCCGAGGGCGTCGCCGTCATCCTCACCTCCGACACGCTCGAGGAGACCATCGGCCTCAGCCACCGGGTACTGGTGATGCGCGACGGCGTCATCACCCACCGCACCGACGCCCGTCCGGGCGAGAAGCCGACCCAGGTCGAGCTCATCGAGTACATGGTCTAGGGAGCCCGGAATGCGCGCACTCACCGACAGCATCGGCGCCGACCGGGTCCGCCAGTACCTGCCGCTGGCGACCCTGGTCATCCTGGTCATCGCCGTGGGCATCGCCCAGCCGGCTTTCCTCGAGCCGGCGACGCTGCTCCAGCTCGCCGCCGACACCGCGGTGCTCTTCATCCTCGCCACCGGCGTCACCTTCGTCATCATGCTCGGCGGCATCGACCTGTCGCTGCAGTCGATGGCGTCGCTGGCGAGCGTCATCGTCGCGCTCACCATCACCCGGCTCGGCTACGGCGCCTTCGTGCTGGCGGTCGCCGTCGGCGCCATCGCCGGGCTGCTGGCCGGGCTCGCCCATGTCCGCCTCAGGATCCCCTCCTTCATCGCCACGCTGGCGATGGGCGGCGTCCTGTTCAGCGCGGCGCTGGTGATCTCGCACGAGCAGTCGATCACGCTGGGCGAGGACGATCGCGCCTACCAGACCTGGATCACCGGCAGCGTCGCCGGCATCCCCAGCGTGGTCATCGTCGGGCTCATCGTGCTGGTCGTGGCGCACATCCTCCAGAGCCGGACCGCCTTCGGCCGCTACAGCGCCGCGATGGGCGCCGGCGAGCCGGCCGCCTATGCCTCGGGCGTCAAGGTCGACCGCCAGAAGGTCATCGCCTATGTGCTCTCGGCCTCCTTCGCGGCGCTCGCCGGGGTGATCC
>JAEVZM010000172.1 GCA_023392225.1 Pseudomonadota bacterium | reverse complement strand
CGGCCCCGGGGCCCGCGACGACAACCGCCGCTTCCCCGCCGCCGAGCGGGCGGCGCTGGCCCGGATCGAGGCCGGCGCGGATTCGGACGGTCACGCTGGGGACGGCACGGCCTACGGCTTCTGGCTCCGGCACGTCGTCGCCCCGCACCTCCGGCGAAAAGGCGATCTCGCACCGCATCAGGACGATGGCAGTCCCTACGATCCCGATGCTAGTCTTCAGGAATGACGACACGCGACGCAGCCCCGCCTGCCCCCCGCCGCGCCCGGCGGCCCACGCCGAAACCGGTGCCGAAGCCCGCGCCGCGCGAGCGAAGCGGCCTCGCCCGCTGGATCGTGGTCGCGGTGCCCTATCTGTGGCTGGTGGCGCTGTTCCTGGTGCCATTCCTGATCGTCCTGAAAATCTCGTTCTCGATGTCGGCGGTGGCGCAGCCGCCCTATACGCCGGTGCTCAGCCTCGCCGACGGCCTCGCCGGGCTGTGGGCGGCGATCCAGGAGTTCACGGTCGACAACTACGTCTGGCTGACCGAGGACAACCTCTATCTCGATGCCTACCTCTCGAGCCTCTGGATCGCGGCGGTCTCGACGCTGCTGACGCTGATCGTCGCCTATCCGATCGCCTATGGCATGGCGCGGGCGCCGAAGCGCTGGCAGGCGACGCTGGTGATGCTCGTGATCCTGCCGTTCTGGACCTCGTTCCTGATCCGCGTCTACGCCTGGATCGGTATCCTCAAGAAGGAGGGCCTGCTCAACCAGCTCCTGCTCTCCATCGGGGTGATCGACGACCCGCTGACCATCCTCAACACCAACTGGGCGGTCTATATCGGCATCGTCTATTCCTACCTGCCGTTCATGGTGCTGCCGCTCTATGCGGCGCTGGAGCGGATGGACCACACCCTCCTCGAGGCGGCGGCCGACCTCGGCTGCCCGCCGGTCCGGGCCTTCTGGAAGATCACCATCCCGCTGTCGCTGCCCGGCGTCGTCGCCGGCTGCTTCCTCGTGTTCATCCCGGTCACCGGCGAGTTCGTGATCCCCGACCTCCTCGGCGGCTCGGATACGCTGATGATCGGCAAGACGCTGTGGTCGGAGTTCTTCAACAACCGCGACTGGCCGCTCGCGTCCGCCGTCGCGGTGATCCTCCTCCTCATCCTCGTCATCCCCATCGTCCTGTTCCAGAACATGGAAGCCAAGCGCCAGGAGGCCGCGCGATGAGGCGCACGTCGTGGTTCAACGTCACCTCGGTGACGCTCGGCATGGCGTTCCTCTACCTGCCGATCCTTCTCCTCGTGATCTACTCGTTCAACGCCTCCAAGCTCGTCACGGTCTGGGGCGGGTTCTCGACCCAGTGGTACGCCGAGCTGTTCCGGAACCAGGCGCTCCTCGACGCCGCCTGGGTGACGCTCCGCGTCGCGCTGATCTCGGCCAGCGTCGCCACCGTCCTCGGCACGCTCGCGGCCATCGCCCTCACCCGCTACGGGCGGTTCCGCGGGCGCTCGCTGTTCTCGGGCATGGTCTATGCGCCGCTGGTCATGCCGGACGTCATCACCGGCCTGTCGCTCCTCCTCCTCTTCGTCGCCATCGGCTTCGCCCGCGGGTTCTGGACCATCGTCCTCGCCCACATCACCTTCTCGATGTGCTTCGTCGCCGTCGTCGTGCAGTCGCGGCTGGTGACCTTCGACCGGAGCCTCGAGGAGGCGGCGCTCGACCTTGGCTGCCCGCCGCTCAAGACCTTCTTCGTCGTCACCCTTCCCCTTATTGCGCCCGCCGTCGTCGCTGGCTGGATGCTCGCCTTCACCCTGTCTCTCGACGACCTGGTGATCGCGAGCTTCACCACCGGGCCGGGGGCGACCACCCTGCCGATGAAGATCTACAGCCAGGTACGGCTGGGGGTGACGCCGGAGATCAACGCGGTGAGCACGATCCTGATCGGCCTCGTCGCCACCGGGGTGATCATCGCCTCGATCGTCACCAAGCGCCGCGAGGTCGAGCGCGAGCGAGCGGAGCGCCTGGCAGCAGCCGGCCGCTGACCGTCGGGGGGAGAAGCGGCTCAGCCGCCGGAGGTGCCGCCGATCTCGCCGGAGGGATCGCGCGGCAGGGTCGCCCCGAGGTCGGGCTCGAAGGTCGGCGCGGCAAGCGGCCCATCGACCAGGAAGGGGACGTCGCTCGGGGGGTCGGCGCGAAGCGGCAGCACGCCCCGCGCCTGGACTGTCGGCCCGGCCAGCGCGACCTTGCCGACTAGGGCGAGGTCGTAGGCGGAAGACTCGAGCGCAAGGTCGTCGGTGGCGAGAAGGCCGCTCGCCACCGTGACGTTCCCCGTCAGGCTGCCATAGCCGGTGCTCCCGGTCATCGGCGTAGGCGCCCCCTCGCCGGCGAGCGCCCCGGGGATGAGGCCGAGATCGATGCCGGTGACGGCGCCGTTGGCGAGCTCGACGCTTAGCGTCCCGGCAAGGTCGGCAATGAACGCCCCCCAGGTCGCGCCCTCGCCGGAAAGCTCGGCCGAGACCTCGCCGATGCCGGTGATGCCGGAGAGGCCGAAGAGAGCGGCGATGGTCTCGATGGCGACATCGTCGCCCTTGGCCGAGGCGGTCGCGGCAAGGGTGCCGGCGGCCTCGGTCGCACGGAGGCTCGCCTCGATCTCGCCAGGGCCGAGATGGGCCTCGCCGACTTCCGCCAGCAGCACGCCGTCCTTGACCAGGACGCTCGCGGCAAGCGGGCCGATCTCGGTATTGCCGACGCTCGCCTGCCCGGCCGACAGGCGAAGGTCTAGATCGGCCGAGCGGACGATCGGCAGGTCGACCGGGGCGTTCCGCCATGCCCCGTCCGGGTCGAGCGACCTCGTCACCGCGGCGATCTGCGGCGCGAAGTCGAAGCGGGCGAAATCGAGCGTGCCCTGGATGCTCGGCTTGCCGTCCTTCAGCGTCGCGGTCAGCGCGCCCTCGCCGACATTGCCGTCGATGTCGACATTGGCGTGACTGAAATTCAGCGTCGCGGCGAACCAGGACATCACGCCGGTGATCGCGGCCGAGCCGATCAGCTGGCGGTCGCCGAGCGGCGCGCCGAGCCACGCCGCCAGATCGGCGACGGAGGGCACCGTCAGGCTGGTATTGCCCTCGAGCTGCATGCCGTCGAACTGACGGGCGACACCATCGAAGGAGGCGTTGGCGGGGGCCGCCTCGACCGTCAGCCGAAGCGGGGAATCGCCCCCGGCGAGCAAGGTCAGCGGCGCCCCGATCTCGCCGGTGAAGGAGACCGGCTGCCCGCGCCAGGTGAACTTGCCCTTGCCGTTCGCGGCGTCGATCGTGCTCTTCCAGTTGAGGTCGACGGTCGCGTCGGAGAACGTCTCGCTCATGCCGTTGCGGGCATCGTCATAGGTGACGGTGGCATTGCGGATCAGGAACCGGCCGAGGCCGATGCCGGCCCGGGGCGTGGGCGGCTCGAGGTCGTCGCCCGGCAGCTCCGAATCGCCCTTCGAGGCGAGCGTGCCGACGACGCCCTGGTCGAGAATCCAGTTCGGCTGGCCGTCGGCATCGACCCGGAGCGCGATGGTCGGACTCGCCAGCCGGAACTCGGCGAACTCGAGGCGGCCCGCGAGCAGCGGCAGGATCTCGAGCTTCCCGGTCATGTTGCCGACCGAGATGAAGGCGCCCTTGCCACCGGGATTGGCGAGCTTGGCGTCCTGCAGCCGCACGGTGAGATACGGGAACAGACGAAGCTTGGCATCGCCGCTGAAGGTGAACTGCCGGCCGGTCCAGTGGGTGATCTGGTCGGAGATCCGCTTCTTGACGACGTCGCTCGAGATCAGGAACGGCACCGCAACGGCGATCGCGCCGATCACCGCCACGACTGCAAGCACAACGATCGCGAGCCGTCTGGTGCCGCGGGACCCTGACGCTGCCATATTGCGCTGTTCGCCTCTTGACTAGCCGGCCCCCGGATAGGAAGGAATCCCCGCATCCGCAAGGGATTTCTTGAATCTTCCCTCCATCCCAGACGTTTCCGGAGCTCTGCCTGTGACCGGCCCGACCGATACCCCACTCTGGACCCCGCACGGGGTCGAGGCGCTTCCCATCACGCGCTTTGCGCGCGAGGCCGAGCGCCGCGCGGGGCGGGCCCTCCCGGACTACGACACCCTCCACGCCTGGTCGGTGAGCGATCCGGGCGCGTTCTGGGACCTGATGTGGGACTTCGCCGGCGTCATCGGCGACAAGGGGTCGGTACGCCTCGCCGACGGCGACCAGATGCCCGGCGCGCACTTCTTTCCCGCGGCCCGGCTGAACTACGCCGAGAATCTCCTGCGCCGGAACGACGACGGCGAGGCCATGGTGTTCCGTGGCGAGGACAAGGTCGAGAAACGGGTGACGTGGCGCGAACTGCACGGCCTGGTGTCCCGCCTCCAGCAGGCCTTCCGCGACCTCGGCATCGGCCCGGGCGACCGGGTCGCCGGCCTCATGCCCAACATGCCGGAGACGATCGCCGCCACGCTCGCCGCCGCCTCGATCGGCGCTGTGTGGTCGTCTGCCTCGCCCGATTTCGGCCCGCGCGGCGCGTTGGACCGGTTCGGCCAGATTGCCCCGAAGCTCCTGATCACCACCGATGGCTACTATTACGCCGGCAAGGTGATCGACAACGGCGACAAGCTGGTCGAGATCGCCGCCGGCCTGCCGGGAGCGCCGCCGGTGATCGTGGTGCCCTATCTCGGCCGCGCCGAGGAGACCGCGGCGCGCCTGTCGAACGGACGCACGCTCGACGCCTTCCTCGCGCCCTATGCCGAGAAGCCCGTCGAGTACGTGCGGCTACCGTTCGCGCACCCGCTCTACATCCTGTTCTCCTCCGGCACGACCGGGATGCCGAAGTGCATCGTGCATTCGGCCGGCGGCACGCTGCTCCAGCACCTCAAGGAGCACCAGCTGCAGTCGAGCCTCGTCGCCGGCGAGAAGCTGTTCTACTTCACCACCTGCGGCTGGATGATGTGGAACTGGCTGGTCACCGGCCTCGCCAGCGAGGCGACGCTCCTGCTCTATGACGGCTCGCCGTTCCACCCCGGGCCGTCGGTGCTGTTCGACTACGCCGATGCCGAGGGCATGAACGTCTTCGGCACCTCGGCGAAGTACATCGACGCGGTGAAGAAGTCGGGCCTCAGGCCGATCGAGAGCCACGACCTCGGCACGGTGCGGATGATGATGTCGACCGGCTCGCCGCTCGCCCCGGAGAGCTTCGACTTCGTCTACGAAGGGATCAAGCACGACATCCACCTCGCCTCGATCTCGGGCGGCACCGACATCGTCTCGTGCTTCGTGCTCGGCATCCCGAACAAGCCGGTGTGGCGCGGCGAGATCCAGGGCCCGGGCCTCGGCATGGCGATGGACGTCTATGACGAGAGCGGCGCCCCCCTCCCCGTCGGCAAGGGCGAGCTGGTCTGCACCCGGCCGTTCCCGTCGATGCCGGTCAGCTTCTGGAACGACCCGGACGGCGTGAAGTACCGCGCCGCCTATTTCGAGCGTTTCCCCGGCATCTGGTGCCACGGCGACTTCGCCGAGTGGACCAGTCATGGCGGCATCATCATCCACGGCCGCTCGGATGCGACCCTCAACCCCGGGGGCGTGCGCATCGGCACCGCCGAGATCTACGCCCAGGTCGAGACAATCCCGGAAGTGCTGGAGGCGCTCGCCATCGGCCAGGACTGGGACGGCGACGTCCGGGTGGTGTTGTTCGTCCGCCTCAAGGACGGTGCGACGCTCGACGACGCGCTGGTGGCGCGGATCAAGCAGGTCATCCGGACAGGTGCGAGCCCCCGCCACGTGCCGGCCAAGATCATCGCGGTGGCCGACATCCCGCGCACGAAGTCGAACAAGATCGTCGAGCTCGCCGTCCGCGAGATCGTGCATGGACGCCCGGTCAAGAACCAGGAAGCGCTCGCCAATCCCGAGGCGCTCGATCTCTTCCGCGACCTGCCGGAGCTCGCGACCTAGCGAAGGAAGCGTGACGAAGGCGGCTCAGGCCGCCTTCAGCCGGCGAGCACCCGCGTGGTGGGGAAGGTGACGCGGACCAGCGTGCCCTGGTTGGGGACGCTGTCGATGGCGAAGCTCGCCCGGTTGGCCTCGACCAACGCCTTGGTGAGCGGCAGGCCGAGGCCGGTGCCCTCGCGGGCGCGGCCCGAGGTCGTCACCTGCCGGAACGGCTTCATCGCGGTGTCGATGTCGCCCACGCTCATGCCGATGCCGGTGTCGCGGATGCGGATCACCACCTCGCCGTTCTCCTCGAGCGCGGTGGCGACGATCACCTGGCCGCCGGAGCGGGTGAACTTGATCGCGTTGGAGAGGAGATTGAGGAGAATCTGGCGGAGCGAGCGGACATCGGCGACGACGTTGGGAAGGCCGGTCGACAGCGAGGTCCGGATGATGATCCGCTCGCGGTTGGCCTGCGGCTGCATCAGCGCGACGACGTCGCGGATGACCTCGTTGAGCGAAACCGCCTCGAAGTTCAGGTCGAGCTTGCCGGCCTCGACCTTGGACAGGTCGAGCAGGTCGTTGATCAGGCTCATCAGGTGCTCGCCCGAGACGTGGATGTCCCGCAGGTAGCTCCGGTAGCGGTCGCTGCCGATCGGCCCGAAGCGCTCCTCCATCATCACCTCGGAGAAGCCGATGATGGCGTTGAGCGGGGTCCGGATCTCGTGGCTGATCTTGGCGAGGAACTCCGACTTCTGGGCGTTGGCGGCCTCGGCCGTGCGCCGCGCGGCGATCAGCTCGACCTCGACGTTCTTCCAGTGCGTGATGTCGCGCAGCACCGCGCAGTACTTGCCCGCCTCGCCGAGCCGGCCAATGGTCATGAACAGCGGGATGAGGCCGCCGCGCGGCGCCTTGCCGATCACCTCGCGACCGTCATTGAGGACGCTGGCGACGCCATTGGCCGAGAGGCCGTCGATGTAGTCGATCGCCGCGCGCCGGCTCTCCTCGGCGAGAAGGTCGGTGAAGGCGGCACCGGTCACGTCGCGGCTGTCGACGCCGAACAGCGCCTCGGCAGTGTGGTTGAGCCCGGCGATGCGGCCGTCGCCCTCGATCAGGACGACGCCGTCGGTGGCGGTGTCGAGGATCGCCTCGAGCTCCCGCACCCGGGAATCGCGCAGGCGCAGATCCATGTCTGCCGCGCGCAGGCGCTGGCTGGCATCCGCTTCGGGGATCTTGCGGAT
>JAEVZM010000151.1 GCA_023392225.1 Pseudomonadota bacterium | reverse complement strand
CGGTGAGCCCGAGCCTCTCGCGCCGGATCCAGCGCGCCGTGAGCATGATCGAGACGACGGCGAGGTCTGTCGCGAGGCCGATCCAGATGCCTTCGCCGGCGAGCGGGGTCCAGAAGCCGAGGGCGATGCTCAGCGGCAGGCCGACGCCCCAGTAGCCGATCGCGGCGTAGACCATCGGCACCCGCGTATCGCCGAGCCCGCGCAGCATGCCGGATGTGGACGCCTGGCCGGAATCGAACAGCTGGAATAGCCCGGCATAGACCAGGAAGGTCACCGCGAGGCCGATCGCGGCCTGGTTCTGCGGCAGGTCGAGGTCGAGGAAGATGCCGACGAGCGGACGCCCGGCGAAGATCAGCATCGCCATCGTGAGGCAGGCATAGCCCATGGCGAGGCCGAAGGCGGTCCACCCGGCCCGGGTGATGCCCTGCTTGTCGCGGGCGCCATAGGCGAGGCCGACGCGGACGGTCGCGGCCATGCCAAGCCCGAGCGGCACCATGAAGATCAATGACGGGATCTGCAGCGCGATGGCATGGGCGGCGAGCGCATCGGAGCCGATCAGGCCCATCAGGAACGCTGCGGCGTTGAAGATCGTCACCTCGAAGGCGAGGGTGAAGGCGATCGGCAGGCCGAGCCGCCACAGCTCGATATAGCGCCGCCAGTCCGGGCGCCAGAACCGGCCGAACAGGAAGTAGCGCCGGAAGCGGCGATGCATCGAGATGACGATCGCGAGCGTCACGAACGAGAAGAGGTTGGTGAGCGTCGTGCCGATGCCGGCACCGGTGAGGTGCAGCGGCTCGAGCCCGAGCCCGCCGAACATCAGCCAGTAGTTGAGCGCGGCATTGACCGGAATTGCCGCGATGCCGACGACGAGGGCGACCGTCGGCCGTTGCAGCGCCGAGACGAAATTGCGCAGCACGACGAAGGCGAGGAACGGCAACACGCCCCATTGCAGCGTGCGGATGTAGCCGGCGGCCTGGCTGGCGAGGTGCGGCTCCTGACCGAGGCCGAGCATGATCCATTCGCCGTGCCACAGGATGAGCCAGATCGGCAGGGAGACGGTGATCGCCACCCAGATGCCCTGCCGGACGCTCCGGCGGACGTCGCGGACGGAGTGGCGCTTGCGGCCGAGCTCGATCGCGATCAGTGGCGAGGTGGCGGTGACCAGCCCGATGCCGAAGATCAGCAGCGCGAAGTTGAGGTTGTTGGCGAGCGCGCCCGCGGCCAGCGCCTCGGGGCCGAGCCAGCCCATCATGATCACGTCCGTCGTCCCCAGCGCGAGGTTCGACAGGTTGATCAGGATGAGCGGCCACGCCAGCGCCATTGTAGCGCGAACTTCCGCCCCCCACGCGGCGCGCGAGGTGATTCTGTGCCCGGCAATGTCGATCATGCCGGGCTTCTAGCGCGCCGCACCGGGCAAAGCCATCCCGTGCGCGCAGGGCTACCCGCCCGCGCACGCAGGGGTACCCGTCGCCGTCGGCCGCGGCTCAGATCACCAGGATGTCCTGATGGTCGAAGTCCTTGAGGTGCTTGCCGACCTTGACCAGCTCCTGCGGGTTCACGGTCAGCTCGCCCCGCTTGGCGTAGAGCAGCCACCCCGACTTCTTGTCGTAGAGGATGTGCTGGTCGCGCGTCTCGGCCTGGCTGCCGCCATGGAAGTGCTCCGCCTTGAGCACACCCCTCGGGCCGATCCCGGAGAAGGTCGATTTGGCGATGGCGATCGTGTCGCCGGCGCTGAAGTCCTTGAAGCCGCCCGGCGAAGTCTCCTCGCCGAATTGCAGACGCCGCCGACGCTCGGCGAGCTTGCCGCGCAGTCGGGGCTCGGAGAGAAGGCGCTGAATGCCGGCTTCCGCCGCCTCTACGGCGCGACCGTCTTCGAAACGCTGCGGAATGAGAGGCTCGAGCACGCCCGCCTGGCGCTCGAGACCGGGGCGGTGCCGATGAAGGCCATCGCCTACAGGGTCGGCTACAATCACGTGACCAATTTCATCAGTGCCTTCACACGCCGCTATGGGTTGCCGCCGCGGGAATATCTCCGGAAGAGGGGGAGGGACTGAAGACAGGCGTTGCTCGCGGCCCGCCAGAGGTTAACTTCCGCGTGTCCGGAAAAGGATTCGTGGCGCAATGGCTGAGAAGAGAGAGGGGACGGTCGCCCGGCTGACCCGCTTCCTCGCGCTTGGCTTCCCCATGTTCACGCGCGTGCTGGCCGTCGCGCTGGTCCTCGGCGCGCTCATCCTCGCCTTCTTCGACCTCAGCGGATACGACGAGGGCACCCGCGCCGACCTCGCGATGCTGCTGGCGGCGCTGGCGCTCCTGGTGCTGGCGCTGGGGCGGGCGCTGCCCTGGCTGATGTTGCGCTTCCTGCGACCCCGGCGCTGAGACTAGTCGACCATGTCGTGCCAGGTGCGGTCGCCGAGCAGCGAGAACGAAGCCGAGGGGCCCCAGGTGCCGGCGGCATAGGGCTTCGGCTGCTCTGCGGTGCTGGACCAGGCCTCGAGGATCGGATCGATCCACTTCCACGCCGCCTCGACCTCGTCGCGGCGCATGAACAGGGTCTGGTTGCCGCGGATCACGTCGAGGATCAGCCGCTCATAGGCGTCGGGGCTGCGCACCTTGAAGGCCTGGGCGAAGCTCATGTCGAGCGGCACGTAGACCAGGCGCATGCCGCCGGGGCCAGGATCCTTGATCATCAGCCACAGCTTCACGCCCTCGTCGGGCTGGAGGCGGATGACGAGCTGGTTGCGGTGGACCTCGCCGACCCCGGTGTCGAAGATCGAGTGGGGGATGCGCTTGAAGGCGATGACGATCTCGGACACGCGGGCCGCGAGCCGCTTGCCGGTGCGGAGGTAGAACGGCACCCCCGCCCAGCGCCAGTTGCCGATGTCGGCCTTGATGGCGACGAAGGTCTCGGTCGTGCTCTCGCCATCCTCGATCTCGGAGAGGTAGGAGGGCACCGAGGCGCCGCCGATATTGCCGGCGCGGTACTGGCCGCGCACCGTGGCGACGCTGGCATTGCGCTCGTCGATCGGCAGCAGCGCGCGGATCACCTTGAGCTTCTCGTCGCGCACCGAGTCGGCGTCCATGTGTGCCGGCGGCTCCATGGCGACGAGGCAGAGAAGCTGGATGATGTGGTTCTGCACGATGTCGCGGAGCGCGCCGGAATGGTCGTAGTAGGCGCCGCGGCCCTCGACGCCGAGCGTCTCGGCGACGGTGATCTGCACGTGGTCGATGTGCTCGGCGTTCCACAGCGGCTCGAACAGCGCATTGGCGAAGCGGAGCGCCATCAGGTTCTGGACGGTCTCCTTCCCTAGATAGTGGTCGATCCGGTAGATCTGGCTCTCGTCGAAGACGCAGCCGACCGCGTCATTGACCTCGTTCGCCGAGGCGAGGTCGTGGCCGATCGGCTTCTCGATGATCACCCGGGTCAGCGGCGTGACCAGGCCCTTGGCGCCGATCTGGGCCGAGATGGTGCCGAACAGCGTCGGGTCGACCGCGAGATAGAAGGCGCGCACGCGGTCCTCGCCGTCGGCGAGGAGGGTGCGGAGCTCGTCCCAGCCGGCATCCGACTTGGCATCGACCGCGATGTAGTGCAGCCGCTCCAGGAACGCGGCGAGGATCGCGGGCTCGAGCTCGTTTGCCGACACGTGCTGGCGGAGCGCCCGCTCGGTCGCCTCGCGGTATTCGGCATCGCTCAGGGCGCGTCGCGAGACGCCGACGATCCGCGCTTCCTCCGGGATCTGCTTGTCCCGGAAGCGGTGATAGAGGGCGGGGAGCAGCTTGCGATAGGTGAGGTCGCCCGTTCCTCCGAAGACGATCAGGTCGAAGGGGTCAACGGCGATGATGCGGCTGGACATGTCGTCTCTCTCGTCCCTTCCCGGTCATGGCGCCTGCGGTCTACACTGCCTGTCGCCATTTTGGCAGAGGTTTTGTGCGGCGCACGCGAATTGGGCAAGGGATCAGCATGAGCGAGCCAAGGTGCTTGGTGCCAGCAGGCGACGGGACGGGCGAAGGCGCGGTCTGGCACGAGGGCGAGCAGGCGCTCTACTGGGTCGATATCAGTCGCTTCCTCGTTCATCGCTACGATCCCGAGAGCCGGGCGACCTGGAGCTGGTTCTTCGACGAGCCGCCGACCACGCTCGCCCTCACCGACCGGTCGGACACGCTGGCCGTCGCGGTCGGCGGCCGGGTGGTGCTCTGGCAGCCGCGTACCGACGCCCGGCACGACTTCATCCTCGCCGAGGACCGCTGGCCGACGGTCCGTCTCAATGACGGCCGGGCGGACCCCGCCGGCAATCTGTGGCTCGGCTCGATGTTCAACAACGTCGCGCCGGACGGCTCGTCCCGCGAGATCGAGGATGGCGCCGCGGGCCGCCTGTTCCGGGTGACGGCCGATGGCACGGTGAGCGTCTACCGGACGGGCATCGGCATCTCCAACACCTTCTGCTGGAGCCCGGACGCGACCCGCTTCTATTTCGGCGACACCCTCGCCAACGAGATCCGGGTCTACGACTTCGATGCCGCGACCGGCCTGATCGCCAACGAGCGGCCATACTTTGCCGGCTTCGACCGCGGCTCGCCCGATGGCTCGGCGATGGACAGCGAGGGGAACCTGTGGAACGCGCGCTATGGCGGCGGCTGCGTCGTCAAGGTGGCGCCGGACGGCAAGGTCGCCGGGCTGATCGAGATGCCGTGCGGGAACATCACCACCTGCACCTTCGGCGGGCCCGACCTCAGGACGATGTTCGTCACCACCGCCGCAGGCGGTGCCGGGCCGGGGCGCCGCCTTGCCGGCAGCCTCTACGCCGTCGACATGGAGGTTCCCGGACTGCCGGAGAACCGCTTCCTGCTCGACGCCGGCTAGGGCCCGCTTCGCACCCGGAACCGGCGACGCGGCGCGTCGGCTTGCCAGCTGTGACGGCCATCTCTTTCCCGCCGCCGCAATCCGGCCGAGGTTGCGGGGAAAGCATAGTCCATAGCCCAACGGGAACCCGATCGCTCCGTGACCCGTCTCGACCGCATCGGCCTCGTTGCCGCCTTCCTGATCCTCCTCGTGGGGTCGGCGGCGATCTTTGCCTACGTCCACGTCCGCGACCTCGACGCGGCGCTGCCGGAGCCACCGGCGCCGCGCGACGTCGCGACCTCGACCGTGGTGCTCGACCGCGACGGCCTGCTGCTCCGACCGTTCACCATCGCCGACGGCCGCTGGCGCCTGCCGGTGACCAAGGCGGATGTCGACCAGCGCTATCTCCAGTTCCTGCTCGCCTATGAGGATCGCCGCTTCGAGGAGCATGGTGGCGTCGACTGGACGGCGATGCTCCGCGCCGCCGGGCAGTTCGTGCTTGCCGGCGGGCACATCGTCTCGGGCGGCTCGACCCTGACCATGCAGGTGGCGCGCCTTCTCGAGGGGGCGCCGACCCGCGATGCCGACGCCAAGCTCAGCCAGGTCCTCATGGCGCGGAAGCTCGAGGCACGCTTCACCAAGGACGAGATCCTCACCCTCTACCTCATGCTGGCCCCGTTCGGCGGCAATGTCGAAGGGGGCCAGCATGAGGTAG
>JAEVZM010000092.1 GCA_023392225.1 Pseudomonadota bacterium | reverse complement strand
GGTGGGCCGCCGCGGCTTCGTCGAGCCGCTGGCGGCGCGCGATGGTCTTTCCGACGTGCCAGTCGGCGGTATGGAGGAATCTCATCGCTCGAACCGGTCGAAGGGATCTGCCGCATCGGCAGGCTCGGCAGCCTCGCTCTGGCGCGTCGCCCAGGACGGGAACGGGAAACTGACCTCGACCGCCACCGGCATGTGCGGCTGCTGGAGGATCATCGATCCCGGCTTGAGAATGCCGGCACGCTGCCGCGCGGTGGCGCTCAGGAAACCGTATTCGGGCCGCAGCGCCTCGGCCGGATCGAGCCGGCCGACGATGCGGATGGCGGAGTTCGACACGACCCGCCGCTCGACCTCGCTCGCCGTCTGCTCGGCACCGATGAGGATCACGCCGAGGCTCCGCCCGCGCTCGGCAATGTCGAGGAGCACTTCCTTGATCGGCGACCAGCCGTCGCGCGGCGCGTACTTGTTGAGCTCGTCGAGCACGAGGAAGACCAGCGGCCTGGCGGCACCGGTCTTCTCCTTCTGCTCGAACAGGCGCTTGACGACGACGCCGACCACGAAGCGCTTGGCACGGTCGTGGAGGTTGTGGATGTCGATCACCGAGACCTGCTGCGATTCCCAGTCGATGCGATGCGCCTCCGGCTCGGGTGCGTCGTCGCCCTTGATGAGGTGGCCGCAATGGAAGCGGGCCGCATCAAGCCGGCGGAGGAAGGCCGAGACCGTGCCGGCAGAGGCGTACCGGATCCAGCCGGACTCCTCGTCCGACAGCTTCTCGTCGATATAGGCGCAGAGCTCCTCGAAGTTGCGGATGCGTCGCTGGCTGCCCGCCTCGTCGAAGAGCACCGTCGCCGGCCGGTCGGGGTCGTCCCTGGCGTCGCGGGCAAGGATCGATTCGACGCGGGCGACGAGGTCCGCGACCTGGCTCCGCTCGTCGCCGGACTCGGCGAACATGAAGCGGAGCAGTCCCTCGCGGACCACGTCGCGCACCGTCCAGAAGTAGGAGCGCACGCCCTTCTGCCGGCTTCCCGTATCGGGCACCGGATTGCCACCGCCGCGACGAACCGGCGCCCAGATGCCGACCGAGCCGAAGGCGCCCGGCGCGAGGCCAAGCTCGGCATAGCGGACGCGATCGGACTCGGCCACGCGCCGGTTGGCATGGTCGAGGAACAGGAGGTCCTCGCCCTTGACGTTGAAGACGAGGGCCTTGGTATTGGCCGCCTCGGCACCGAGCACGCCAGAGCCGAACAGGCTGTAGAGCAGGAAGCTCGCGTAGCTGGTCTTGGTCGCCACGCCGGAGACGCCGGAAATGTTGATGTGGGCACCGCGCCGCCCGTCGAGGAAGGAGAGATCGAGATAGACCGGCAGGCCGTCCCGCGAGAACCCGGCGGCGAGCTTCTCCTCCATGCGGTCGAAATGGAGCGCGAGCTCGCGGTCCTTCCCTCTCGCCCGGTAGACGAGGTCGCCCGGCCGCGGCGGCACCCAGACCTCGGGCTCGACGCGCGTCGTCAGCACATGGGCGGCGCGCGCCACCTTGAGCGGCAGCACGCCCGCCTCGGCGAGAAAGACATCGCTCTCGAAGCGGCTGCCCTCGTGCTGGGCCCGAACCAGATCGACGAGGCCGGAGACGACGACATGCTGGTTTCCCGACACGAGAGTCTCGACGACGACCACGTCGTCGAGCTGGAGATGGGCATCGGGGTCGATCGCCACCCACCACTCGAGCGGGGTCGAGCTCTCGGTGCCGAGCACCATCCCCACCGGAACCCGGTTCGGATCAACCATTCTCCCCCCACAGCGCCGATTCGATGGCCCTGCGGAGGATCATCCGGTCGCCAAGCCGGTGATGCAACTCCCGCTCGAGCTGGGCCACGGGATAGAGATTCTGGGGTGCGCGCGGATCCTTGCCCCATTCGGTGGCGAAGCGGGGGAGGAGCGCGGCGGTGAGGTCGGCCAGATGCCGCGCGGCGTCAAGCCCCGCGGCAGTCGCGGTCTCCAGTCGGACGATGCCGGTCATCGTGCCGTCGATCGGGCGGCGCGGCCCGAGCCGGAGATACCAGCTGAAGCGCTCCAGCCGCTGGTCGGCGAGGAGGAACAGCGGCGTCCGCTCGCCGACGCCGAGGCGCCCGAGAATCGCCGCCTGGTCGGGACGGAGATACGGGCGGTTCTGGCGCTTGATCATGCCGACCACCAAGCCCTCGCCGGCGAAGTAGGTGAGCGGGCCGTCGAGGACGAGGAGATCGGGCGCATCGGCCGCCATCACCTCGCTCGCCAGCGCCGCCTCGGCCGCGCGCATCGCGTTCTGGAGCCCCTGCAGCGGGTCGGCGGGCGTCGTCCCCATCACGCTCGTCGCGATGAAGTCGATCCGCGCCTTGCCGACCGTCATGCAGAGGTCGGCATGGGTCAGCCCGCCGCCGACCACGAGCGAGCGTCCGGTCCGGATCAGGCCGATCTCGGACCGCTCGCCGCCCCAGGCGAGCCCGACGCCCCACGAGCCGGCCAGCGCAGGGGCGATCGTGCCGCCGTCTTCGGCGAAGAGGCGCAGCTCGATCCGCCGCGCACCGTCGAGAAAGCCGATGCGCCGGGGAGGGTCCTTGGCGACGCCGGGGATCGGCTCCCAGGGACCCTCCTCCACCACCTGTGCCGGCGACGCGGACTCGGTGTCGTTCTCGAACGCCTCGAACGACGAGCCGTATTCGGCATCCCAGGTGTCGATCAGAAGCTTGGTCATCTCGGGAGGTCAGAATCGCGCGTTGTCGGGATGATAACCTACAGCCGGGACCATGCTGCAACCCATAGGTGATTCCCCTTCACCCACGCAGCGGGCCAAACTACACTTCGGGCCGGGGAGACGGCGGACATGGACCTTGGCGACATCTCTGGCGCACCGCCCGCGGGTCTGGTGCTTGAGCCTGACATCGCTCGGGCCTTCACCTACGCCTCCTTCCAGAACGCGATTCCGGTCGTCCGGTCGATCCGGATCAGCAATCCGACCCACGAGACTTTCGAGCAATGCACGCTCGAGTTGAGTTCGAGCCCGCCGTTCTTCCGACCGAAGACCTGGACGATCGACCGTGTGCTCGCCGGGGATGCGATCAGCCTCAGCGATCGCAAGATCGAGCTCGACGCAGCGTATCTCGCGGGCCTCGACGAGGCGGAGCGCGGAGAGATCACGCTCAGGCTCTCCGCGCGCGGCGAGCCGCTCTCGGAGGAACACATCGAGGTCCGGCTTCTGGCGCGTGACGAGTGGGGCGGCGTCGACGACATGGCGCAGCTCCTGCCGGCCTTCGTCATGCCAAACGACCCGGCCGTTGGCCGGA
Source organism: Pseudomonadota bacterium (assembly GCA_023392225.1). Taxonomy (GTDB): domain Bacteria; phylum Pseudomonadota; class Alphaproteobacteria; order Rhizobiales; family Kaistiaceae; genus Bauldia. The sequence continues at coordinate 5,325 of JAEVZM010000092.1, read as the reverse complement.
TCTTGAAGGTGGCGGCGGACCAGCTCGCGCGGCACGGCCGCTCCAGTGCCCTCGACGGCTACCAGAGCGGCGATCCGAACCGCAGCTTCGTCCTGGTTGCCGCCATCTACTCGGCCATTGCCGGCCTCCGCCTCCACTATGCACAGCCTCCGGCAAGCTTCGAGCATCGCGGCCAGAAGATCCGACGCCCGACGACGGTGGAGACCGAGCGGCTGGCGACCTGCCTCGACACGAGCCTGCTCTTCGCCGCCGCGATCGAGGCGAGCGGCCTTCACCCCGTCGTCCTCCTGTTCCGCGATCATGCCGCCGTCGGCGCCTGGCTCACCCCCCGCACCCTTTCGAGGGCCATCGAGCCGGATGCGATGGAAGTGCGGAAGGCGCTCGCCTCCCGCGAGCTCGTCCTGTTCGAGACGACCGGCGTCACCCACCGGCCGCCGATGATGATCCAGGCCGCGCAGCGGGCCCTCGCCCAGAGACTGGACGAGGAGCAGGCAGGACAGTTCGTCGCCGCGATCGACGTGCAGCGGGCGCGAAGCGGAGGGATCACGCCCCTCGCCTCCCACGAGCGCATCCGCGAGCGCGCCCCGCCCGTCCCTGACGATACCGATCCCGTTCCCCTGCCGCTGCCGCCCGACCTTGGCGCCGGCAGCCTTCCCGCCGAGGAGATCGAGGTCAAGCCGACGACGCCGGCCGGGCGAATCGAGCGATGGCAGACGAAGCTCCTCGACCTGACGCTGCGCAACCGCCTCCTGAATTTCCCAGAATCGAAGAAGACGATCCCGTTCCTCTGCACCGATATCGGCTATCTCGAGGACCGGCTCGCCGACGGCGCCGCCATCCGGCTGATCTCGCTCCCCGAGCAGAACCCGCTCGGCCAGCGCGACGCCGAGCTCTTCCGCGACGTGCACGGGCGGGACCTGCAGCGCGGCTTCGCGGCGGAAGCGCTCGGCCGCGACGAGCTCGCCTCGCCGCTCGAGGCCAAGACGCTCGAGGCGCGGCTGATCGAGCTCTATCGCCAGGTCCGCAACGACTTTGCCGAAGGTGGCGCCAACACGCTCTTCCTCGCCGTCGGCTTCCTGCGCTGGCGGAAGAAGGCGGACGACGAGCGCGTCTACCGCTCGCCGCTCCTCCTCCTTCCGGTCAAGCTCGAGCGCCGCAGCGCATCCTCGACCTTCACGCTCCGCTTCCACGAGGACGAGCCGCGGTTCAATGCGACGCTGCTCCAGTTCCTCAACCGGGAGTTCGATCTCGACCTGCCCCAGTTCGCCGGTGACCTGCCGACCGACGAGAGCGGCGTCGACGTCCCCCGCGTGCTGACGATGATGCGCCAGGCGGTCCGCGACGTTCCGGGGATGGAAGTCGTCGAGGACACGGCGCTCTCGACCTTCTCCTTCGCCAAGTTCCTGATGTGGAAGGACCTCGTCGAACGGACCGACGCGCTTCGCCAGAACCGGGTGGTCCGGCACCTGATCGACACGCCGGAGCAGCCGTTTCAGCCCGGCTCGGGGCGGGGCGTGTTCCGCGATGCGCGCGACATCGACCGGCACTACGCGCCCTCGGACATCGTCTGCCTCCTGCCGGCCGACTCCTCCCAGATCGCCGCCAGCGTCGCCGCCGCCGAGGGCGCCGACTTCGTGATCATCGGGCCGCCGGGAACCGGCAAGAGCCAGACCATCGCCAACATGATCGCGAATTGCCTGGCGGTGGGAAAGACGGTGCTGTTCGTCGCCGAGAAGACCGCGGCGCTCGACGTCGTCTACCGCCGCCTTCGCGAGCACGGGCTCGGCGCCCACGTGCTCGAGCTGCACTCGAACAAGGCCGACCGGCGACGCTTCCTCGCCCAGCTGAAGGCGTCGTGGGAAAGCCCTGCTCCGCCCGACGACGGGGAGTGGATCACGCTCAACGACAAGCTCCGCGTCCGGCGCGACGAGCTCAACAACTATGTCGATGCCGTGCATCGGCGACTGCGGAACGGCTGGTCGGCCTACGAGGCCATCGGCGTCGCCATCCGCGGCAGGGACCTCTATGCGCCGGAGCTGTCGTGGGACCGCGCCGACCAGCACGACGAGGACGGGTTCGCCGAGCTCGAGGGAGCCGTGCACGACCTCTCGCTCGCCTTCCGGTCCGTGCGCATGCGCCCGGCGCTGCGCCTGGTACAGGTCACGCAATGGTCGTCGAGCTGGCAAGCGGACTTCCTGTCCGCGGCCGGCCGCCTGCGCGCGGCCATCGCATCCTACATGGAGGCGGTCGCCGCATTCGAGGCAGCCCTCGGCCTCGGGCACGACCCCGGCGCCCCGGCGGACTACAGGAACGCCCTGACGGCCCTTGCCGACGCGATCGAGACATGCGCAGGGCACGACGTCCGGGTGGCCTTCGACGGCGACCTCGAGCGGATGCGCCCGGCCGCGATCACGCTCGGCGAGGCGATCGCCCGCTATCGCAATGCCCAGGCGACGCTGTCAGCGCGGTATGACGAGGGTGCACTGCCGCGGCTCGACGTCGACGACATCGAGCGGCAATGGCGCGAGGCGAATGCCGCGATATGGCCGGCCGGGATGCTCGGCAAGCGCCGCGTCCAGAAATACCTGCAAGGATTCGCCGCGTCCGGAACGGCCGATCCCGAGCGGGACCTGCAAGGCCTTCGCATCATGGCGGAGGCCCGGGCGGAGGTTGCGGACAGCCCCCTCGCCGACAAGCCGCTCGCCTTTGCCGGCATCGACACCGACATGGCCGCCCTCGAGAAGACGGTCATCTATGCCGAGGCGATCCGCTCGGCACTGGTCCTGCCGCGCGCCGACGGTGCCGCTGCGAGGGCAGTGGTGCAGGCGATCAGCACAATCCTGTCCGGGGCGACCGCCACCCCGCTCCACGCCGCCGCGTCGGACCTTCTCCTCGCCCACGGAGAGCTCGAGGCGGCGCGCAGCGCATTCGCCGGCCTCGGCGGGCGGTTGCCCGATAGGCCTGCCGACCGGCTGCCCGACGCCACGACGCGGGCCATGCTCGGCGAGCTCGATGCCTCGGCGACGCTGTTCCGCGAGTGGTCCGTCTGGTGCGCGGCGAAGGAGACCGCCGTCCGATACGGGCTCGACCCGCTCGTCGCCGGCCTCGAAACGGGGGAGGTCCCGGCGCAGCATGCGATCGAGGTCTTCCGCCTCGCCTATGCGCGCTGGTGGCTGCCCCTGGTGCTCGACGCCGACCCCGTGCTCCGCGGCTTCCACCGATTCCGGCACGAGCACGCGATCGAGGAGTTCCAGCACCTCGACGACCTGGTCCGGTCCGCCGCGACGCGGCGCGTCGAACGCGTCGTCGCCCACGGCCTGCCCTCGCTCGAGAGCGTGCCGCGCAAGTCGGAGCTCGGCATGCTCCGCCACCAGATGCAGCTGCAGCGGCCCAGCCAGTCGATCCGCGCGATGATCGCCGCCATGCCCGGCAGCTTCCGGAAGCTCGCGCCCTGCATGCTGATGTCGCCGCTGTCCATCGCCCAGTACCTGCCGCCGGACCATTCGCTCTTCGATCTCGTCATCTTCGACGAGGCGTCGCAGATCACCACCTGGGACGCGGTCGGCGCCATCGCCCGGGCCCGGCAGACGATCATCGTCGGCGATCCCAAGCAGCTGCCGCCGACCAACTTCTTCGGCCGCAACGAGGATGAGGGCGACGAGATCGCCGACCACGAGAAGGACCTCGAGAGCATCCTCGACGAGGCGCGGGCAGCGGGCATTCCGATGCGCGACCTGCGCTGGCACTACCGAAGCCGCAGCGAGTCCCTCATCGCCTTCTCCAACCACCAGTACTACGAGAACCGGCTGATCACGTTCCCCGGCCCCAGCGTCGACGACCAGGCGGTGAAGCTGCGGAAGGTCCCCGGCATCTACGACCGCGGCAAGAGCCGCACCAACCGCATCGAGGCGGAAGCCGTGGCGCGGGAGGCGGTGTCGCGCATGACCAGCTGGCTCGCCCTCGATGAGCGCATGCGGCCGACGCTCGGCATCATCACCTTCAACGCCCAGCAGCAGTCCCTGATCCTCGACCTGCTCGACCAGGCGCGCCGCCAGCACACGGCCCTCGAGTGGTTCTTCGCCGAAGAGCGGGTCGAGCCGACCATCGTCAAGAACCTCGAGAACGTCCAGGGCGACGAGCGCGACGTCATCGTCTTCTCGATCACCTTCTCAGAGGACACGGCCGGGAAGCGCACCATGGACTTTGGCGCCCTCAACCGCACTGGCGGCGAGCGGCGCCTCAATGTCGCGATCACCCGCGCCCGGCAGGAGCTCGTTGTCTTTTCCGGCTTCACGGCCGACCAGATCGATCCGGCGCGAACCAAGGCCGTCGGCGCGCAGCATCTGAAAGCCTTCCTCGACTTTGCCGAGCGCGGCGCCGTGGCGCTCCCGGCCCAGGACAGGGGATCCGAAGGCGAGCACGAATCGCCGTTCGAGGAAGCGGTCGCCGCCGAGCTTGCGTCGCGGGGCTGGTCCCTGGTGCCGCAGGTCGGGATCTCCGGCTTCCGGATCGACATCGGCGTCAAGCACCCGGACCTCGAGGGCGCCTACCTCGCCGGTATCGAGTGCGACGGCGCCGCGTATCATTCGTCGGCCACCGCGCGCGATCGCGACAAGGTGCGCGAGCAGGTGCTTCGCGGCCTCGGCTGGACCATCGAGCGCGTGTGGTCGACCGACTGGTGGTTCGATGCAGCCGGCTGCGCCGACGGTCTGCATGAACGACTGCTGGTCGCGCTCGAGACCGACCGGGAGAGACGCGCCCGGCAGTCCGACGCCGCGACCGTGGCACACTGGGACATCGGTCACGAGATAGATCCGGCCGCCGAGGAGGATGAGCCCGATCGCATGCCGGACGAGGCGTCCGCCGGTCCGCCCGAAGCGGAGCCAGCGGAGATCGTGACCCCGACCGGCGCTGGCGCTGGAGGTCAGCCCCCGCTGCCGCAGGACACCGCGCCCGCCTCGGCCGATCGCTATCGCATCACCGACCTGTCGGGTCTCGAAGCCGATCCGGCGCGCTACTACGACTTCGACTACAACCCGACCCTCCGCGCGATGATCGACGCCGTTCTTGCGCAGGAGGCACCACTTCGTGTCGACATCCTGGCGCAACGCATCGCCCGGGCGCATGGTTGGCTGAGGACGGGCACGCGCATCCGGGAGCGCATCGACCTCCATCTTCGCGACGCGGAGTTCACCGACGAATCCAGCGGACGCTTCGTGTGGCGCAAGGGCACGGTGACGACCGTGATGCCGCTCCGCCAACCCGCCGACGACGACGCGAAGCGGTCCATCGCCGACATCCCCCTTGCCGAGCTAGCCGCCGTGG
>JAEVZM010000559.1 GCA_023392225.1 Pseudomonadota bacterium | reverse complement strand
GGATCGCCTTCATCTGCTCGTTGAGATAGTACTCGCGCAGCGTCTTCTCCATCTGGCGCTTGACGCGGCTGCGAATGCGCTTCTCGACCTGGAGGACGGAGATCTCGCTCTCCATCAGGCCCAGCACCCGCTCCACCCGCTCGACCACGGTCGGCAGCGCGAGCAGGCCCTGCTTGTCGGAAATCTTGACAGCGAGGTGCGAGCCCACCGTGTCGGCGATCTTGGAATAATCGTCGAGCTGGTTGACCGCACCGACGACCTCCGGCGAGACCTTCTTGTTGAGCTTCACGTAGTTCTCGAACTCGGCCACGACCGAGCGCGCCAGCGCCTCGGCCTCGACCTCGTCGCCGACGGCATCGGGAACGCGGCGGGCCATCGCCTCGTAATAGTCTTCATTGTCGCTGTAGCGCAGGATGTCGGCGCGGCCGACGCCTTCGACGAGCACCTTGACGGTGCCATCGGGAAGCTTGAGGAGCTGCAACACCGAGGCGAGCGTGCCGACGTTGAAGATCGTCTCCGGAGTCGGCTCGTCCTCGCTCGGGTTCTGCTGGGTCGCAAGCAGGATCTGCTTGTCGGAGCGCATCACCTCCTCGAGCGCACGGATCGACTTCTCGCGGCCGACGAAGAGCGGCACGATCATGTGCGGGAACACTACAATGTCGCGGAGTGGCAGAACCGGGAACATCCCGTCTGCGCTGGTCAATCCAATCTGCTCGGATTCGGCCATATCGACTTTTCCTTTCATCACCGGCCCCGGACGGGGCGGTGGGGCTGAGACGGTCTACCAGGCTCGCGAGGAAAACGGCCTGGTCGGGCGTGAATCGACCGCTCTGGTTGATTTTCCTGGCTCAATAGGTGGCGTCCGACAGACGGTGTGTCAAGGCGAGCCCCCGGACGCTCCCCGGCGACCGAGGACGACGCTCGCGCCGTCTTGGGATGGCACCGCGCCAAGCGGGGTCGCAAAGCCGTACCAGCGGCCTCGGTGCGACAGACGAACGGCCCGCCATGCCGCAGCATGACGGGCCGTCCGGTCATCGGGTAGGACCCGAGGCGCGCGAGAAGCAAGCTTCCCGGCTCGCGGGAAATGGCGCTACGCCGTGGACCCCATGTCCTCGCGCCGCTCCGAATAGATGTAGAGCGGCCGGGACTTGCCTTCCACGACATCGGCGGAGATCACCACCTCCTGCACGCCGTCGAGGCCCGGCAGGTCGTACATGGTCTCGAGCAGGATCGACTCCATGATCGAGCGGAGGCCGCGCGCACCGGTCTTGCGCTCGATGGCGCGCTTGGAGATCGCGCTGAGCGCATCCGGGTGAATCGCCAGCTCGACATTCTCCATGTCGAACAGACGCTGATACTGCTTGACCAGGGCGTTCTTCGGTTCGGTCAGGATCTTGATCAGCGCGTCCTCGTCGAGATCCTCGAGCGTCGCCAGGATCGGCATGCGGCCGACGAACTCGGGGATCAGGCCGAACTTGAGCAGGTCCTCGGGCTCCACAGCGCGGAACAGCTCGCCGGTCTTGCGATCCTCCGGCGCCGAGACCGTCGCGTTGAAGCCGATCGAGGTCTTCCGGCCACGGTCCGAGATGATCCGGTCGAGACCGGCGAAGGCGCCACCGCAGATGAACAGGATGTTGGTGGTGTCGACCTGCAGGAACTCCTGCTGGGGGTGCTTGCGACCACCCTGCGGCGGCACGCTCGCCACCGTGCCTTCCATGATCTTGAGCAGCGCCTGCTGGACACCCTCGCCCGCCACGTCCCGGGTGATCGAGGGGTTGTCGGACTTGCGGCTGATCTTGTCGACCTCGTCGATATAGACGATGCCGCGCTGGGCGCGCTCGACATTGTAGTCGGCCGCCTGGAGCAGCTTGAGGATGATGTTCTCGACATCCTCGCCGACATAGCCGGCCTCGGTCAGCGTCGTCGCGTCCGCCATGGTGAACGGCACGTCGAGGATGCGGGCCAGCGTCTGGGCGAGCAGTGTCTTGCCACAGCCGGTCGGGCCGATCAGCAGGATGTTCGACTTCGCCAGCTCCACGTCGTTGTTCTTGGCGGCGTGGTTCAGGCGCTTGTAGTGATTGTGCACGGCCACCGACAGGACGCGCTTGGCGAACTGCTGGCCGATCACGTAGTCGTCGAGCACCGAGCAGATCTCGGCGGGGGTCGGCACGCCATCGCGCGACTTGACCAGCGAGGATTTGTTCTCCTCGCGGATGATGTCCATGCAGAGCTCGACGCATTCGTCGCAAATGAAAACGGTAGGCCCTGCGATGAGCTTGCGTACCTCATGCTGGCTCTTGCCGCAGAAGGAGCAATAGAGAGTGTTCTTGCTTTCGCTGCCGCTGACCTTGCTCATCCGTTTTCCCCGCAGCTGCTTCCCGCAGCTGCATATCGCCTAGCTTGCCGAAGCTCGAGCACTTCGATTCGTAGGCACCTTAACGCGATAACTCCGGCGCGCAAACGCCCTAGCCTGATCCAACCATGCTAGGAGCGTGACATTCAAGAGATACTTAACGCACCGGAATTGGCCCAATCTGACGCCGGAGGCGTGCATGCTGCCGACGATTGCTGACTAGATAGGGCGGGAATGGGGCGAGCGTAAGGGGTGGCACCCTGCCCCGCGCCGGAGCGGCCCGCCGGCAATCCGCAAAGCCGCGCGACCGGCGCGACCTGATCGATCCCGGGGGCGGGTGTCCCCACCTCCGGGATGTTGCAAGCAAGCAGGACTAGGCCGGCTTCTCGGCCGGCGCGCCGTCGAGCGCGTCGCGGGTGGTGAGCACCTTGTCGATGAGCCCGAACTGCCGGGATTCCTCGGCGGTGAGGAAGTAATCGCGGTCGAGCGTCCGCTCCACCACCTCGTAGGGCTGGCCGGTGTGCTTGACGTAGATCTCGTTGAGCCGGCGCTTCATCTTGATGATGTCCTCGGCGTGGCGCTCGATGTCCGAGGCCTGACCCTGGAAGCCGCCGGAGGGCTGGTGCAGCATGATGCGCGCGTTCGGCAGGGCGAAGCGCATGCCCTTCTCGCCCGCCGTCAAGAGGAGCGACCCGGCCGAGGCCGCAAGGCCGATGCAGAACGTCGCCACCGCCGGCTTGATGAACTGCATGGTGTCGTACATCGCCAGCGCCGAGGTCACCACGCCGCCCGGCGAGTTGATGTAGATGGCGATCTCCTTCTTCGGGTTCTCGGCCTCGAGGAAGAGAAGCTGCGCGGTCACCAGCGTCGCCATGTGGTCCTCGATCGGACCGGTGATGAACATCACCCGTTCCTTGAGGAGGCGCGAATAGATGTCGTAGGCGCGCTCGCCGCGGTTGGTCTGCTCGACCACCATGGGAACGAGCGTCTGCATGTAGAAGTCGAGCGGATCTTTCATGGTCGTCCTATGGAAACTGGAGGGAGGGATCGCGAATCCCCCGGGGGCGCTGCGCGACTTACATATGGCACCCCCTCCCCTTCCGGAAGGGGGGCCGCCCCGAAGCCCGCGCCGCGGCTCAGATGACGAAGAAGTCGCTCGAGTCGAAATCGTGCGGCCGCGCGTTCTGGACCACCGCCAGCACCTCGGCTCCGGCCCAGATGGCCGTCCCGTCGACGGTCTCGATGAAATCGAGCTTGGCGAACTTCAGGTCCGCGCGAAGGGCGAAGCGGTCCCGGCCGTCCTGGAAGTCCGTGATCGTATCGGTGCCTTCGTTTCGCGCCAGCACGAAGACGTCGCGCCCCTTGCCGCCGACCAGCGTATCGTCGCCCTTGCCGCCACGCAGCCAGTCCGCCCCCTTGCCGCCGTCGAGATAGTCCATGCCCTTGCCGCCGACGAGCTTGTCCTTGCCGGCATTGCCCATGAGCAGATCGTACCCGGCCTGTCCGTGGAGCTTGTCGGAGCCGCCCAGGCCGAGGACGATGTCGTCGCCGGCACCGGCATGGATCTTCTGCCGCCCGGCGCCGCCGTAGAGCGACTCGGAGCCGGAGGTCGCCTCGGTCACCGCCTTGGTGGTCCAGGATGGGAAGATCTTCTCGAGACCCGGCTTGAGCCCGGTCGGCTGCGAGCTGGAGTTCTCGCCATAGACGCCGAAGCCGATCTCGCCATTGGGATAGGCCGGACGGTCGAAGGCATCGAAGAAGAACAGGGGTACCGTCTTGCCGTTGCCTTCCGCCCGCTGTCCGTCGAGCCAGGAGAAGATCTGCTTGTAGACCAAGGCCTGGTTGGCGGCGCCCCAGTCGCTCGAATAGCCGGTCTCGCCGATGAACACCTCGAGCTCGGCGCCGAGCGCCGTCTCGACCGATTCGAAATACGTCTCGACCGGGCCGTATTTGGTGCTCTGCTGGTTGTCGCCGGTGTACTGGTTGAACAGGACGAACGGCTCGCCGTTGTTCCAGGTGCTGCTCCAGTGAGCGCTGATGTAATTCGGAACATTGACCGAGACGACGTTGGTCGAGCCGTAGTTGGCGATCGTGGTGCTGATCAGGATCGAGCCCAGCCCCGCCGCCGCCATCGACGCCTGGAGGTTGTCGAAGGCAGCGGGAATCCAGG
>JAEVZM010000038.1 GCA_023392225.1 Pseudomonadota bacterium | reverse complement strand
GGGCAGGATCGTCCCCAACATTGGTGTTGCGTATGGGGTAGGGCGATGGCGCTTCCAAAAGCGGCCGGCACGCGCCGGGACTGGCTGGACACGATCATCAGGGGGGATTGCGTGGCCGCACTCGAGCGGCTGCCATCGGCCTCGGTCGACCTCATCTTCGCCGATCCACCCTACAACCTCCAGCTCTCCGGCGGCCTGACCCGGCCCGACCAGTCCGAGGTCGACGCCGTCGACGACGCCTGGGACAAGTTCGCCTCCTTCGAGGCCTATGACGCCTTCACCCGCGCCTGGCTGCTCGCCTGCCGGCGCGTGCTCAAGCCGAACGGGACGCTCTGGGTGATCGGCTCCTACCACAACATCTTCCGCGTCGGCGCGATGCTCCAGGACCTCGGCTTCTGGATCCTCAACGACGTGGTGTGGCGCAAGACCAACCCGATGCCGAACTTCCGCGGCCGGCGCTTCCAGAACGCGCACGAGACGCTGATCTGGGCGAGCCGCGATCCCGACGCCAAGGGCTACACCTTCAACTACGATGCGCTGAAGGCCGGCAACGACGACGTCCAGGTCCGCTCGGACTGGCTGTTCCCGATCTGCACCGGCCACGAGCGGCTGAAGGACGACGACGGGCGGAAGGTCCACCCGACCCAGAAGCCGGAGGCGCTGCTCCATCGCATCCTGACCTCGAGCACCAAGCCCGGCGACGTCGTGCTCGACCCGTTCTTCGGCAGCGGCACCACCGGCGCGGTGGCGCGGCGTCTCGGCCGTCACTTCGTCGGCGTCGAGCGCGAGCGCGCCTATATCGAGGCGGCCGAGGCCCGGAGCGCGGCGGTCGAGCCGGCGCCGCTCACCGTGGTCGAGCCGACGACCGGCAAGCGCGCCGAGCCGCGCGTGCCGTTCGGCACGCTGGTCGAGACCGGCCTGCTCACCCCCGGCGCGATCCTCACCGCTGCCCGCGCCCGCCACGAGGCCGAGGTGCGGGCCGCCGGCTCGGTCCGCGCCGGCAGCCACATCGGCTCGATCCCCCGGGTCGGCGCGCTGGTGCAGGGCCTGCCTGCCTGCAACGGCTGGACCTTCTGGCACTATGCCGACCGCAACCAGCTGATGCCGATCGACGAGCTGCGCCGCGTGGTGCGCAACGAGATGGCGTCGGCGGGCGCCTGAGGCGGGATGGGGCGGAGCGCTTGGCGGATTGCCCTTGCGGGTAAGTTAGCGATTAGCTAACTTACCGCATGAAGGACGTCACCTTCAGTCAGGACGCGCTGAGAACGCTGGCGAGGATTCCGGCGAACACGGCGCGCCGGATCAGGTCGAAGGTCGAACAGTATGCGGCCGATCCGTCGAGTCTTGCCAACAACGTCAAGGCGTTGACCGGCATGCCGGGCTATCGTCGCCTCCGCGTCGGCGACTGGAGGGTGATTTTCTCCGAGGATGGCCAGGTCGTTGCGGTGACACGCGTTGCGCCAAGAGGCGGGGCTTATGATTAGGAGCGGGTCATGACCAAACAGATCATTACCACGCCCAACGGTGAGCGGCTGGTGGTCCTGCCCGAAGCCGAGTACCTGGCCCTGCTCGAAGCTCAGGAAGAGCTTGAGGACATCGCGGCGGTCGATACCTTCAAGCGCAAGCTCGCCGCCGGCGAGGAGGAGATGATCCCTTCGGCCATCGTCGACCGCATCCTCGACGGCGAGAACAAGGTGCGGGTCTGGCGCGAGCATCGTGGCCTCGCGGCGAAGGAGCTGGCCGAGAAGGTCGGCATCAGCGCCGCCTATCTCTCGCAGATCGAGAACGGCACCCGGGACGGCAGCTTCGATACGATCAAGCGGATCGCGGCCGCGCTCCGCCTGACCGTGGACGACCTCGCTTAGCCCTGCCGCTGGAGCTGAGCGCTTTCGGGCAAGGCCGATGGGTGCGCGTGTCCTGCGATATTGGCCACTCTTCGCCGCGGCGCTGGTCGTGCTGTCCGTGGTGGTTCTTGCCTCGGTCGAGCCGATGCGCTGGAGATTGCCGGCCCGCTATCTGGTGAAGCCCTTCGACATCTACCGGGAGGGCTTCTTCGACTACCTCATGTGCATGCGCGTCGAATTGACTCCCGACGAAGCGCGCGACTTCGTCGCCGCCCACTTCACCTCGGAGCAGACTGACCCTGTCGACGTGCCTCGTGACGCGATGCTGTGTCCCGCACTCTTCTGGCCGGAGCGATTCGCCGAGAGGACGCTCGGTTTCGAAGGTAAGCTCTGGGATGGGGAGTTGATAACGGGCAGCCTCGGCAGCAGCGGCGCCGTCTATCAGGACGGCTACCTCTACTTCTGGTCTAACAACTATTTCGTGTTCTGAAGCACCAGGCGCTGGCGCGAAGTTGCCAGGCTTTGTTGCCGCTCTTAGCTCCGTCGCTGTCGCCCGACACGTCGCGGCTTTCGTACACTGCCTTGCTCTCGACGATCCCATGCTCGCGCGAGAAGGTCGTGGCATCGAAGCCATTGGCGGCATGCATCGCCCGCACCGCCGCGCCGGCGGCGGCGATGCTCGCCTCGTCCCGCCACTCGACCATGGTGACGACGTCGACGCTGCCATTGCCGGCGATCTTCTCGAACCATGTGTCGCGAATGAACCCGGGCTGCTGCCGGAGGAGGGCGATCGTCTGCAGCGAGCGCCGCTCGAACTCCGGGCGCGCCGCCGCCGGGAGCGTGAAGGTGTCGATCCGGTAAGGCACTGCTCGTCTCCGTGACTGTTGGTGTCGCCAACGAATAACGCACTTGAACGTTGGCGGAGTCAACGATTATTGTTGGCCGAGCCAACGAATGGTGTTCAGGAGGTGCCGCATGGAGCTGACGAGCCAGGCCGACAAGGCGCCGATTTTGAGGGACCTGCCGTCGCGGCTCCTCGCCCAGGTCGCGGCGCTGGCGGGAAGGGTGGTCGGCGAGGTGCTCGAGGCCGACGGTGCGCACCGCCATCAGTTCGCCGTGCTGGCGACGCTCGAAGCGTTCGGGCCGTCCTCCCAGGCGGAGCTTTGCCGGCGGACCGATCTCGACCGGAGCGACATGAACACGATCGTCAACGCGCTCGAGGCCGAGGGCGCTGTGTCGCGGGCGGTGGACCCGGACGATCGGCGGCAGAATATCGTCGCGCTCACCACGCGGGGTCGGAGGCGGTTCGCCCGCCTGAGAGACCGCGTGGGCGCGGCGCAGGAGTCGGTGCTGGCGCCCCTCAGCCCTGACGAGCGGGGCGAGCTGGTCCGGCTGCTCAAGGCACTGCACGACCACCTGGCGCCGGCGTCGACGACCGGCGGCTGACGTCGGCGGTCAGGAGGCCGCCGTCAGCACCACCCCGTGGCGGGCGAGGTCGGCGCGCATCTGCTCGGGCGTGGTGAACAGCTCCGCCTGCCAGCCCGCGGCGCGGGCGCCGTCGACGTTCTTCTGGCTGTCGTCGAAGAACAGCGTCGAGGCCGGGTCGAGCCCGAAGCGCTTCGCGTGGAGGGCGTAGATCGCGGCGTCCGGCTTCACCATGCCGTCCCGCCCCGACACGGTGATGCCGCGAAAGCGCTTCAGCACCGGGTAGGCGCCCTCGGCCTGGGCGAAGGTCCTGTCGGAATAGTTGGTGAGCGCGGTGACGTCGTAGCCGGCATCGATCAGCTCGGCGAGGATCGCCTCGGTGCCGGGGATCAGCGACAGCGCCTCGAGATGGTGCTGGAAATAGGCGCGGATCATCGGCTCGAGCTTGGGGTGCTCGGCGACCAGTAGGTCCTCCGCCTCCTTCCAGTCGCGGCCACGGTCCTGCTCGAGGTTCCAGGCGCCGTTGCAGACGTGGGTCAGGAACCAGCGGCGCTCGTCCGCGTCGGGGATCAGGCGCCGGTAGGGAATCTCGGGATCCCAGGCGAGCAGCACGTTGCCGAGGTCGAAGACGATGTGGCGGATTGCGGTCACGCGGCCTTGTCCTTCTTCACGCGCTTGCGGGTGGCGCCGGGCAGGGCCGCCTCGACCACCTTCTTCATGACGCTCGGCAACGCCTCGCCGGGCAGCGCCTCGGGGGCCGACCACCAGCCTCCCGGCGGGGCTTGTTCCATCGTCGCGACCGACGCGCAAAACACGTTCAGTTCCAGCCTGAAATGGGTGAAGACGTGCACCACCGGTCCGGGCACGGGCCGCCAGTCGGCGGGGAAGGGCGGCACGCCGGTCGCGCGCTCCGCGGTCCACGGACTGCCCGGGACCTCGCTCATGCCGCCGAGCAAGCCGTCGTCGGTGCGCTGGCGAAGCAGTACCGCGCCGTCGGGCCGCACCGCGACATAGGCGTCGCCGTAGCGGGTCGGCCGCACCGCCTTCTCGGCCTTCACCGGATAGCGCTCCTCCGTGCCGCGGGCATGGGCGATGCAGGTGTCGTTGACCGGGCAGAGCGCGCAGGCCGGGCGCTTCGGCGTGCAGATGCCGGCACCGAGATCCATCATCGCCTGGGCATAGTCGCCGGGGCGCTCCATGGGCGTCAGCCGGGCCTGGATGGCACGGATCTCCTTCTTCGCCTCGGGCAGCGGCGTGTCGATGGCGAACAGCCGGGCGATCACCCGCTCGATGTTGCCGTCGACCACCGCCGCCGGCTCGTCATAAGCGATCGCGGCGATCGCGGCCGAGGTGTAGTCGCCGATGCCGGGGAGGGCGCGAAGTCCCTCCGCCGTGTCGGGGAAGCGGCCGCCATGCCCGGCGACGACGGCGATGGCGCAGGCGTGGAGGTTGCGCGCCCGGGCGTAGTAGCCGAGGCCGGCCCAGGCCTTCATCACCTCCTCGCGCGGGGCCGCGGCAAGGTCGGCGACGGTCGGCCAGGCGGCGGTGAAGGCTTCGAAATAGGCCTTCACCGCGGCGACCGTGGTCTGCTGCAGCATCACCTCCGACAGCCAGACGCGATAGGGGTCGGGCGCGATCCCGGCGGCACGCTCCTTGGGTCCGACCCGCCACGGCAGCCGGCGCGCATGGCGGTCGTACCAGGCGAGGAGGGCGGGCGCGATCGCGGGAGGGGTTTGATTCGCTGCGGGCATGGCCCGACTCTAGCGGGACGCCGCGGGCGATGTCTTCCCGGCGGGCGCCTTGCCGGACGTGCCATGCGGGGGCACTATCGCGACTGCTCCCCGCACGCCCCGCAGCCAGCCGCAAGGAGACAGCCGTGGCCGATATCGACGACCTCCCCGAGAAGAGCGGGCCCGCCGGCGGTTGGGGATCGATGCGCGGCATCGCCTCGGTGTTCGGCGAGGCGTGGCCGACGCCGGCCGTCCTCGGCACGCTGGAGCGGCTCAACAAGCCCACCGGCGTGATGTGCGGCTCCTGCGCCTGGCCGAAGCCGGCCAACTATCATGCCTTCGAGTTCTGCGAGAACGGCGCCAAGGCGACGCTGTGGGACATGACCTCGGCGCGCTGCACGCCCGAGTTCTTCGACGGCCACACCGTGTCAGAGCTCCGCGGCTGGGCGGATCACGAGCTCGAGCTGACCGGCCGCCTCACCGCGCCGATGCGCTACGACGCCGCGAGCGACCGCTATGTCGAGGTCGGCTGGGAGGAGGCCTTCTCCGATATCGGGGCGATCCTGAAGGGCCTGCCGAAGGACGACGTCATCTTCTACGCCTCCGGTCATGCCGGGCTCGAGGCGGCGTATCTCTGGGCGCTGATGGCGCGGCTCTACGGCAACAACAACCTGCCGCAGTCGTCCAACATGTGCCACGAGACGACCAGCGTCGGGCTCAAGAAGGTGATCGGCTCGCCGGTCGGCACGGTGCTGTGGGAGGACCTCGAGGAAACCGACTGCTTCTTCTTCTTCGGCCAGAACCCGGGCACCAACGCGCCGCGCTTCCTGCATCCGCTCAAGGCGGCCAAGGACCGCGGCGCGCGGATCGTCACCTTCAATCCGGTCCGCGAGCAGGGGCTGATCTCCTTCGTCGATCCGCAGAACCTGTTCGACATGGCCACCGGCACGGCGACGACGATCTCGGACCAGTATCACCAGCTGAAGGCTGGCTCCGACATCGCGGCGATCCTCGGGCTCTGCAAGGTGGTGATCGAGGCCGACGATGCCGCGGCGCGCGGCGGCCGTCCGGCGGTCATCGACCATGCCTTCATCGCCGAGCACACCCACGGCTTCGACGCCTTCATCGCCTTCGCCCGCGAGGTGCCGTGGGCGCGCATCACCGCCGAGTGCGGCCTCGCCGAGGCGGACATCAGGGCGGCGGGCGCGGTCTATATCGCGGCGGAGCGGGTGATCGGCGTCTATGGCATGGGCCTCACCCAGCAGGCCGACGGCGCGACCAATATCGGCATGCTGGTCAACCTCCTCCTGCTCCGCGGCAATATCGGCCGGCCCGGCGCCGGCTGCTGCCCGGTGCGCGGCCATTCCAACGTCCAGGGCCAGCGGACGGTGGGGATCGCCGAGAAGGTGGCGCTGGTGCCGGTCGAGAAGCTCCGCGCTCTGTTCGGCTTCGACCCGCCGATGAAGGACGGCATGCACGTCGTCGACGCCGCGCAGGCGATCGTCGAGGGGCGCCTCAAGGCGCTGCTCTGCCTCGGCGGCAACCTCGTCCGTGCGCTGCCCGATGGCGGCCGGCTCGAGGCGGCATGGCAGCGCCAGGAGTTGACGGTGACGATCTCCACCCGCCTCAACCGGTCGCACCTGTTTCCGGGAAAGGTCTCCTACATCCTGCCGTGCCTCAGCCGCTACGAGGTCGACGAGCAGGCGAGCGGCCGCCAGCACATCACCATCGAGGACAGCTTCTCGATGATCCACGGCTCGGTCGGCCGCAACCGGCCGGCCTCGGACAAGCTCCGATCCGAGCTCGCCATCGTCGCCGGCATCGCCAAGGCGTCGACGCCGCCCAATCCGAAGGTGACGTGGGACGAATGGGTGGCGGACTACAGCCTGGTCCGCGACCTGATCGAGGCGACCTATCCGCACGACTTCGCCGACTTCAACGCCCGCATGGACCAGCCCGGCGGTTTCTGGCGCGGCAACCCGGCGCACGACCGGATCTGGAAGACGGCGAGCGGCAAGGCCGAGTTCACGGTGCCCGAGCGGCTCAACGCCCTCGATTTCGTCGATGCGCCGGGCCGCTACCGGCTGATCACCATGCGCTCGAACGACCAGTTCAACACCACGGTCTACGGCTTCTCGGACCACTTCCGCGGCATCGAGGGCACGCGCGAGGTGGTGCTGATGAACGCCGAGGACATGGCCGAGGCCGGCCTCACGCACGGTGACCGGGTCGCGCTCGTGGGCGACGCTGGCGACGGCATCGCGCGCCGGCGCGGTGGGCTCTCTGTCGTCACCTTCGACCTGCCGCGCGGCACGGTCGGCGGCTACTATCCCGAGACCAATGTCCTCATCCCGATCGCCCATCATGACCACCTGTCGAAGACCCCGGCGTCCAAGGGCGTGCCGGTGCGGGTGGAGCGCGAGGCCGGCTGAGGACGGCCCGTCTCGCCGACGGCTTGCCAGGGGGCGACTTTGTCGCGCCCGTTCTGCACGCCTGGGAGGTGATGGTTCCGGATCGGTGAACCGGGCCGGGAAAATTTGAACGAAATCTCAAGACTTGGCGTCCACCTTGCCATTCGGAGTGGTCGGATTGGGTAAGGGGATCCGAAGTGGCGTATCGTGGATCCAGATGGGCTACCGCGGCTTGCGTGGCCGTACTTGCGCTGGCGGCAACGCCGGCGTGGGCCGAATCGATGGCTGCGGCGCTTGCCGCCGCCTATAAGGACAATCCCGATCTCAACTCAGCCCGGGCCCAGCTCCGGTCGATCGACGAGAACGTTCCCCTGGCGCTGTCGGGCTATCGGCCGAAAGTGACGGCGACCATCGACGTCGGCACCCAGACCACGCGGCAGCAGTTGCCCGGGCTCGAGATGTCGGACTGGTCGAAGGGCGTCATGCCGCGGAGCTATACGCTCTCGGTCGAGCAGCCGATCTTCCTCGGCTTCCGCACCGCCAATGGCGTCAAGCTCGCCCAGACCTCGGTCAAGACCGCCCGCGAGCAGCTCAAGGTCGTCGAGGCGGGCATCCTGCTCGACGCCGTCACCGCCTTCATGGATGTGATCCGCGCCCAGGTCGTGGTGAACCTCACCGCCCAGAACATCGAATTCCTGCGCGAGCAGGTGCGCGCCGCCGAGGATCGCCTGAAGGTCGGCGAGGGCACTCGCACCGACGTCGCCCAGACCAATGCCCGCCTCCAGGGGGGCGTCTCGGACTATGCGCAGGCAGTGGCAGACCTCAACCGTGCCATCGCCACCTATATCCAGGTGATCGGCCACCGGCCGGACAAGCTCGGCGGCTATAGCGGTGTCGAGAAGTTCCTGCCGAAGTCGCTGGACGGCGGGCTCGATACGGCGCTCAAGAGCCATCCCTCGATCGTGGCGGCGCTCTACAACATCGATGTGGCGTCCTACAACGTGCGGATCGCCGAGGGCGCGACGCTGCCGACGCTCGCCGTGTCCGGCCAGGTGGCGCGGCGCGAGGACCAGGGCCTCCACGACACCACCAGCGACATCGCCTCGATCACCGGGCGCCTGAGCGTGCCGATCTACCAGGGCGGCGAGGCGGCGGCGAGCGTGCGCCAGTACAAGGAGACCCTGGGACAGCGGCGGATCGACCTCGATTCGGCGCGCGCCTCGGTGCGGCAGGCCTTCGTCGCGGCCTGGGGGCAGCTCGACGCGGCCCGGGCCCAGGTGACCGCAGCGGAGTCCCAGGTGTCCGCCCAGCAACTCGTCCTGTCGGGGATGATTGAGGAGCGCCGGGTCGGCCAGCGCACCACGCTTGACGTGCTCGACGCGCAGCAGGATCTGCTCTCCGCCCGCGTGCTTCTGGTGAACGCCCAGTACACCAAGGTGGTCGGCGCTTATCGGGTGCTCTCGGCCTATGGCAAGCTCGACGCCCAGACGCTCGGCCTCGCGGTCAAGGTCTACGATCCCGCCGAGCACTACAACGCGGTCCGCGACAAGTGGGGTGGCCTCCGGACTCCCGACGGGCGCTGACCGATCGCCGTCCGGCGGTCTCTCGCCTTGACCCCGGGAGGCCGGGGATTCATAGTCGCATCAAAATGATCCGGTACCGCTTCGGCGGCAGGGAGGGGTCTTCCGACCATAAGGAGGCCCTGTGATGCGAAAGACCGGTCTTGCGGCGTTCGCCGTTTTCGGAGTGCTGGCGCTCCCAGAGGCAGCTCTCGCGGAGAGCTGTGCCGCCCTCGATGCGCGGCTTGGCGCGATCGAGCGTGCCGACCGGGCGCAGTGGGACTCCGGTGCCACCGCGGACGATCCCTACGCCCTCGAGCGCGAGCGTCGCGACGTGCTTCAGGCGCTCGCCGCCAATCGCTGCGCCACCCGGGTCGAGGCGCGGCCGAAGGGGCGCGTCGGCCGCATCTTCAACGACCTCTTTGGCAGGACGCCGTTCCGCGCCGATCGCAGCCGCGACCTCCGCCGGCCGGATGGAGTCACCGGTGGCATCCCCGCCGCCGGTGCCTATCGCACGCTCTGCGTCCGCTCCTGCGACGGCTACTACTTCCCGATCAGCTTCGCCGCGCCCGCCCGCGACCTGAAGCGCGACGCCGCGGCCTGCCAGGCGCTTTGCCCGGGGCAGGAGGTGTCGCTCTACGTCCGGCCGAGCGGGGGCGGCGAGGGCAGCCCGCAGGTGTCGCTCGCCGGCATGCCCTATTCGGAGTTGCCGACCGCGTTCCGCTATCGCAGCGAATATGACCGCTCCTGCACCTGCGGCCAGATCGATGCGACGCTCGCGGCGGCCTTCCAGGCGTTCTCGGTGCCGCCGCCCGAGACGGCCGCCGGGCTGGACGGGATGGTCGTCGGCGCGCTCGAAGCTCCCGGGGTGCCGC
>JAEVZM010000675.1 GCA_023392225.1 Pseudomonadota bacterium | reverse complement strand
CGCCGGAGCAGGGCGAGGCGTTCCGTGCCCCGAGGGCCGCAGCGGCGCTCGCCGCGCTCCGGCTCGGCCTGCCCGTGGCGGTGGTCGATGTCTCGGGCCTGACACCGGCTGCCGCGACGCGCGCCGGCGAGCAGGTCCACCGGCTTGCCGGGGACCTAGGGCGGCGGGTCGCCGTGCTTGGCCTCACCGGCCTCTCCGGGTCGGCGGTCCCACCCGACCTCAATGCCGATCCGGGCAGCATCGCCAGCCACGATGACGACGCCGCCAGCCGGCAGGTGCTCGGCTGGCTGCAGGCCGGCGACGCCGATGCGCTGGAGCGGGCGCTGCCCGGCCTCGCCGGCATCGCCAACATCGAAAGTGACGGGAGCGTTCTCGCCGCGCTGGCGGGGGCGGTCCGCGGCCAATGGCGGGGCGCCGAGGTCCTGACCTATGCCGCGATCTTCGGCGCGGGCGCGGCGGTCGTCGACCTCCGGCTCGAAACGGGCACGGGAGTGCGAGCGTGAAGGAAATCCTCAACTTCATCGACGGCAGCTATTGCGCGGGCGGCGAGGGGCGCTGGTTCGACGATGTCTGCCCTCTCGATGGCCGGGTCCACGCCCGGGTGAGCGAGGCGGGCGCCGCCGATGTCGATCGTGCCGTGGAGGCCGCCCGGCGGGCGCTGGCGGGGCCCTGGGGGCGCATGACCCCGGCGGCGCGCGCCGACATGATCCGCGGCGTCGCCACCGAGATCGAGCGCCGCTTCGAGGACTTTCTCGAGGCCGAGGTCGCCGATACCGGCAAGCCGCACAGCCTTGCGCGTGCCGTCGACATTCCCCGCGGCGCTGCCAATTTCCGCGCCTTCGCCGACATGATCGGCAGCATCGAGGACCACGTCTTCCACACCCAGGCCCAGAGCGGGCACCGCGCCATCAACTACACCATCCGGCGTCCCCGGGGCGTGGTCGCCGTGATCAGCCCGTGGAACCTGCCGCTCCTCCTCATGACCTGGAAGGTCGCGCCGGCGCTGGCCTGCGGCAATACCGTGGTCGCAAAGCCGTCGGAGGAGACGCCGTCGACCTGCGCCCTCCTCGGCGAGGTGATGAATGCCGCCGGCGTGCCGCCCGGTGTCTTCAACGTCGTCCACGGCTTCGGTCCGGGGTCCGCCGGCGAGGCGCTGACCACCCATCCCGGCGTCGACGCGATCACCTTCACCGGCGAGACCCGCACCGGCGAGGCGATCATGAAGGCGGCGGCCGCCGGCACCCGCGACGTCTCGTTCGAGCTGGGCGGCAAGAACGCCGCCGTCATCTTCGCCGACTGCGACCTCGAGGCGGCGATCGCCGGCACGGTACGCTCGGTCTTCACCAATTGCGGCCAGGTGTGCCTCTGCACCGAGCGCGTCTATGTCGAGCGGCCGATCTTCGAGGCCTTCGTGGCGGGCCTGAAGGCGCGCGCCGAGGCGCTGAAGCCCGGCACGCCGGACAGCCCGCGCACCGGCATCGGTCCGCTGATCTCGGCCGAGCATCGCAACAAGGTGCTGCAGTATTTCGACAAGGCCCGCGCCGCCGGGGCGAGCGTGGTCTGCGGCGGCGGCGTGCCCGAGATGGAGGGCGGGCTTGCCGGCGGCTTCTGGGTCCAGCCGACCATCTGGACCGGGCTCGCCGAGGACTCGGCACCGGTTCGCGAGGAGATCTTCGGCCCGGTGTGCCATATCGCCCCGTTCGATACGGAGGAGGAGGCGATTCGGCTCGCCAATGACAGCCGCTACGGTCTCGCGGCGGTGCTGTGGACGCAGAATCTAAGCCGCGCCCACCGCGTCGCCCCGGCCCTTGAAGCTGGCATCATCTGGGTCAACACTTGGAACCTTCGCGACCTGCGCACGCCGTTCGGCGGCTCCAAGCAATCCGGCATCGGCCGTGAGGGCGGCGCCTATTCCCTCGAGTTCTATACCGAGCTCGCCAACATCTGCATCGAGATCTGAGCGGGGCGACGCACGGCGCCGGGTGGATGCCCAGGCCGTGCGGCACTCCCCACGAAACGTTTGAGGTTACCTAGATGACGTTGCCTTCGGGGCACCCGATACACCCGGCTTCGCGGGATCTGCCGACAGCCCTCGGCGAGCGGCGGGGCGTCGACATGAGCCGGGTCGGTCAGCGCCTGGCAGAATACGGGATCGAGCTGCCCGAGCCGCAGCCGCCGATGGCGGCGCTGCTCACCCCGGTCCGCATTCTCGGCTCCCGGCTGCTGGTCTCGGCGCAACTGCCCAAGCTCGACGGGCGGGTCGTCTATACCGGCCGGGTCGGAGAGGCGCTCGGCGTCGAGGAGGGCCAGAGGGCGACCCGCCTCTGCGCGCTCAACGTGCTGGCGCATGCGCGGGCGGCGCTCGACGGCGACCTCGACCGCATCTCCGCGGTCGCCTATCTGCGCGGCTACGTGAACGTCGCACCGAGCTTCGACCAGATCGCCGAGGTGGTGAACGGTGCCTCGCAGGTGATCCTCGATGTCTTCGGCCCGGACATCGGCGCCCACTGCCGGACGGCGGTTGGGGCGGCGAGCATGCCGTTCGACGCGGCGGCCGAGGTCGAGGCGGAGTTCTATCTGGCCTGAGAGCCGGGACGGCATGGTCCTGCCGCCCCGCGAGGGAAAAGGCGCGGGGCCCGGCGTGGGCCCGTGCACCCTCAGCGCATCTGGAACAGCTCCTGGTGCCAGTTCCGGGATGACAGTCCGGCGCGCAGGAAGCCGCGCCGGAGCGCGGTGCCGAAGGCGACGGGACCGCAGAACCAGACACTCGCCGCCGACCAGTTCGGCACGGCCGCCTTGATCTTGTCGACGTCCAGCCGCCCGTCACGCGGCGAGATCAGGATATGGAGGTTGATCTGCGCCGCGTCGGCGTCGGCGCGCATCTTGGCGAGGGCCTCCTCCGAGATGTCGGTCGTCACATGGAACAGGTCGACGGTGGTCTCCTGCGGCGTCGTGGCCCGCTCCTTCATCTTGGCGATGAACGGGGTGATGCCGATGCCGGCGCCGATCCAGATCTGCCGCGCCTTGCCGTCGGCGAAGGTGAAGCAGCCATAAGGTCCCTCGATCTGCGCCGCGGTGCCCTCGGTGAGATGGCTGCGCAGCTTCGCCGTATGGTCGCCGAGCTCCTTGGCGATGAAGCCGATGCGGTGCTCGGACGGAGTCCAGTCCGTGGCGATCGTATAGGGATGCGCACCCTCCCAGCGATCGGTGGTGACGAAGGCGAACTGTCCGGCCGCGTGCCCGGGCCAGCCGGGCTCGGTCTCGAACACCGCCTCGAGGACGCGGATCTCCGGGTAGTAGTGCGACCACACGACCTTCGCCCTCGTGTAGCGCCTCCAGCCGACATAGTGGGCGAGGGCGTAGCCGCTGCCGACGACGCCGACGATCACGATCAGCACGGTCAGCCACGACACCGGATTGCTCCAGTAGCTGGTCTTCAGGAGCACGATCGCGTGGAACGCGAGCACCAGGAAGATCGGCACGACCAGGATGTGGGTCTTGGCGAAGATCCGATAGGGAATGAGCCGGATCAGCGCGACCAGCACCAGCACGATGAGGATGAACAGGGCGGGCTCGGCCACCATGTGCGCCGGACCGATGAAGTCCTGCAGCATCGAGGCGATGCCGCTTGCCGCATCGGTGGCCGTTGTCACGGCGTCGCCGGCGGCCTGGGTCGCCACGGGCGCGACGGCGTCGGCGGTGGGGCGGGGTCCATGCCCGGAGCCTGATCCGGTGGCAGTCAGCCAGTGCACGATGCCGATGAGCAGCCCGCCGACAGCGAGCCACTTGTGCAGCCGGTACATCTTGTCGAGGCCGCCGAGGGGACGCTCGAGCCAGCGCGGGCGCATCGAGAGGAGGATGGCGAACGCCATCATGGCGAGCGCCACGATGCCGCTGAGCTGCGTGAAGGCGGAGGCGAGGGCGCGCTGGTTGCTGAAGTCGAGCGTCCCTCCGACGCTCGCCGCGAAGATGCCCAGCGGCACCAGCACGGAGAGGGCGAGAGCCCACCAGAGTCGCGACATGGCCATTTCTCACCCTCCTGACCGAGAGCGCGAACATCGGCTTCCGAGGCGTCGCGCCCTATGTCCGGTAAGGATATCAGTGCGGCGACGCTCACGTGCCGGGGAAGTTGTCACCGGTTGTCGCCGGAGCCGGCATCGATACATGTCGATACAATCTTCTGGCCGGACGCAGTCTCGCTGCCCGGCTCGGCCAGTTTCGCGCCGCGCATCTCATGGCGAATCGCCGGACTCTGTGGCGGCACCGGCGGCGAGCTCGACGATCTCGTTGGTGACGCCCTCCTGCCGGAGCCGCCGGAACAGCCCATCGAGCTCGCCGAGCTTGTTCTCGACGTTGTCGCGGGCGGCGATCATGGCGTGCATGCGGGCGATGTTCTCGGCGGCGAAGGACAGGATGACCGCTTCGCTCAGCTCGGCGAACATGTACTCGTCGGCGAGCTGCTGGATGAGCCGCCCCGGCTCCTGGGTGATGAGCGGCGGGATCGGCCGCCGCGAGATGGGAAACCGTCCGAGATCGAGGGGCACCAGGGTCCGGACGACGATCTCGGTCGCCATCGATGCCGTCGGTGTCGCATGGACGATCGTCACCCGGGTGGCGCCGTCGGTGAGGCGGTCGTAGACCGCGTCCGCCAGCCGGTTGGCGAGCGCCGGGCAGTCGTCGATGTGGGCCGGCATCGCGGACGACCAGGCCACGGCGAGGCCCCGCTCGGCCGCGACCATGAGGCCGCGGTCGCCGGCAAGCAGGAGCTCGGTCCGTCCCGATTCGAGTGCGCTCTCGGCGGCCGCCAGGACGCGATTGTTGAAGGCGCCGACGAAGCCCTGTTCGGCGCAGAGGACGATGAGGACGTGCTTGCCCGGGGCGGGACGGCCGCCGGCGACCCGGCCGTCCTCCGGCACCAGCGCGAGCGCCTCGCCGATGGCATTGCCGACCGTGTCGGCATAGGCGCGGATGGCCGGCAGGCGCTCCCTGGCCTCGCGGGACCGCGAGGCGGCGACGCCGCGCATGGCATTGACCACCAGCTCCAGCTGATGGACGCTGGCGAGGCGCTGCTCCACATCGCTCAGCCGCTCCGTCATGGTCGCACGCGGGACGGACTGGCGGCTGCCTGGATATCGGTCAGGAGGGCCCGGACGGCGGCGACCAGCGCGGCGCGGACCGGCGCCCCGAGCTTGCCGGTATCGTTGATGCTGGCCACCGCGTCGGCGGCGTGGCTGTCGAGATAGCGCGGCAGTCGGGTCCGAAGCTCGGCCAGCGTATCGGTCGGGGCGGCGTCGAGGACGCCGTCGGCGAGCGCCGCGAGGAGGGCCACCTGGTCGGGGAGCCGGAGCGGCGAGAACCGCGGCTGCGCCAGCAGCGCGCGGATCCGCTCGCCATGGGCGATCTGCTGCTTCACCCGCGCATCGGACAGGCTGCCGAAGCGGGTGAACATCTCCAGCTCGAGGAACTGGGCATAGTCGAGCCGCAGCCGGCCGGAGACGTCGCGGAGCGCGGGCCTCTGCGCCTTGGCGCCGACGCGGCTGACGCTGAGGCCGACATCGACGGCGGGCCGCTGGTTGGCCGCGAACAGGCGCGAGTCGACCACGATCTGGCCGTCGGTGATCGAGATCAGGTTGGTGGGGATATAGGCCGAAAGGTTGCCGGCGTCGGTCTCGGCGATCGGCAGTGCCGTCAGCGAGCCGCCGCCGAGGGCCGCCGACAGCTTCGCCGCCCGCTCGAGCATGCGCGCATGGACGTAGAAGATGTCGCCGGGATAGGCCTCGCGCCCCGGTGGCTCGCGGGTGAGGAGCGCGAGTTCGCGATGCGTCGCGGCATGCTTGGTCAGGTCGTCGATGACGATCAGCACGTCGCCGCCGCGGTCGCGGAAATACTCGGCGATGGTGAAGCCGGCGAACGGCGCGATCCACTGCAGCCCCGGCGCGGTGGAGGCAGCGGCGGCGACGAAGACGCAGCGCTCGGGAGCGCCGCGGGCGCGGATCGCCTCGATCGCCCGCTCGATCGCCGACGCCCGCTGGCCGACCGCGACATAGACGCAGACGACGTCGGAGTTGCGCTGGTTGATGATCGCGTCGACCGCCAGCGAGGTCTTGCCCGTCGCCCGGTCGCCGATGATCAGCTCGCGTTGGCCGCGGCCGATCGAGAACAGGGCGTCGACCACGAGCACGCCGGTGGCGAGCGGCTCGGTGACGAGATCGCGCTCGATGATCGCCGGCGCCGCCCGCTCGATGGGATGGTGCGCCTCGGCGGCGATCGGCTCGTCGCGGTCGAGCGGCCGGCCGAGCGGATCGACGACGCGTCCGAGGAGGGCAGGGCCGACCGGCACGCGGACGACCTCGCCGGTCCCGGTCACCCGCGAGCCGGCCTCGATGGCGGTGGTGTCCTCGAGGAGGACGGCACTGATCAGATCGGCATCGAGCGACAGCGCGAAGCCGTAGCGGTCCCCCTCGAAGCGCAGCAGCTCGTCGAGCCGGGCGTCGGGCAGCCCGGAGA